>JAHZJB010000120.1 GCA_022601135.1 Actinomycetes bacterium
CTCATTGTGCTGCACTGGTGGTGGAGCAACGGCGGCACTGACGGTCATTTCGGCTGGCTGGGCGCGGTCTCGACCTGGTCGTTACTGGCGGTGATGCTGGCCGCCGCCCGCGGATTGTCGCGGGCACAAGATGAGACGGCGGCCGGGCGGGAGCGGCGCGCTGCCGGACGCGCGCTGGGTTGGGCTGCACTCATCCCCGCCGCAGCCGCGGCGGCGATGTCGCTTCCCGGTAGGCCGGGGTGGTGGCATGTGGCCGCCGCGGTCCTCGCTGTGATGATCGGCGTCGTAGTCCTGGCAGCTGTGTGGGGCCGTCATGTTGTGGCGGTCGCCGCGCTGCTGACGCTGGGGGTGTTCATCTTCGGCGCCGCCGTTGTCGCGGCCTCGACCTGGGAAGTGCGGCCCGAGCGGGTCGGGGTCATCGCCCTGGCCGGTGTCATCATCGCGATCACCTGGGCTACCACCACTGCCACGGCGGTCTCCGGTGTGCCGACGCCGCTGTTTCCATCGGTAACCAACCGAGGCGTTTTCGAGCAGCTTCCTGGTCAACCCGCTGACACCGTGTCGCCGGTCGGACCTACCGGCGTTGCCACCTCAGAACAGATACGCGCATGGGTGATCCGTGGCAACCACGCGATGACCGGCATGATGATCGGTCTGGCCGTGGTGACGCTGATCGCGGCCCGTTTCTCAGTCGTCCCCGGCCAGCCCGGGGGATGGCGCTACACCGCCTTTGTCGGCGCGGTGTGCGTGATCCTGGTGTTGCGCTCACGCTCATTTGTCGATCGCTATCAATCGGTGACTCTGATGGTCGCCGGGGTGGGCGCGGCCGGAGTGGCGATCGGGCGCTATGCCGCCTATGACGCCACCAGCGTCAGCGTGGCACTTGTCTGCGCGGGGATCACCCTCGCCATTGCGGTTCTGGGCCTGCTCATTGGTCTTGTGGTTCCTTACCGCGAGTTCGCTGCGCCGATGCGCCGCGTCGTCGAAATCGTCGAATACAGCCTGCTTTTGGTGCTGCTGCCGTGGGCGCTGTGGCTGCTCAATCTCTATCCGGTGATCCGCAACGCAGTCAGGCACGGCATATGACGGGATTGCGACCGGCTGCCGCACTGATCGGCGCCCTCGCGCTGCTGGCTGCCACCAGCATCGGAACCAGTGGGGCGCTCCCGCCGCCGGTCGTTCCACCGGGGCCGCCTCCATCGGACCCGCCGCCAGGACCGGAACAGCCGATGCGTCAAACGCGGGCGTGCACCCTGACCGGGGTCATTCCCGGCAGCGATTTGCGCGAGCTGCCCCCGGCACTGACATTGATGGACATGCCCGCAGCCTGGCAGGAATCGACAGGCGCGGGGGTGGTGGTGGCGGTGATCGACACCGGCGTCGCACCCTCACCAAGATTGCCGCACGTCGTGGCCGGTGGCGACTGGGTGCTGGGCCAGTACGGGGACGGTCTGGCCGATTGCGATGCCCACGGCACCATCGTGGCCTCGTTGATCGGCGCGGCCCCCTCGGGCGCACCACTGCCGGTCCGCCCTGCAGGCGCCCAGGTCGCCCCGCCTCCACCGGGAGCGCCTGCACCGCAGCCGATCCCGCCGCCACCACCGCCGCCGACGATCACTATCACCAAACCCACGACGGCCCAACCGCCTCCGCCGCCGCCACCCCCGCCGCCGGCACCGGCGTGGGGGCCGGCGCAAACGCGCGGACACACGCCGCAAGCCCCGCTGCCTCAGCTGCCGCCGCCCGGCGGCGGGCCGGACGGACTGATCGGCATCGCCCCGGACTCGATCATCCTGTCGCTGCGACAAAGTTCTCAGAACTTCGGACCGGCCAAGCCTGTCCTAGACCAGGACCAGGACCGCAGGTCCGGCGACATCAAAACCTTGGCCAGGGCCATCGTGCATGCGGCCAACCTGGGAGCTCGGGTGATCAACATTTCCCTGGTGTCGTGCATCCCGGTAACCAAACCCACCGATCAGCAAGCGCTTGGAGCCGCACTGCGCTACGCCGCGGTCGACCGCGACGCGGTGATCGTGGCCGCGGCCGGCAACGCCGGCACCCAAGGCTGCACACAGAATCCGCCCCCGGCGACAGGGGAAAGCGGCTGGGACGATGCAGTCACCCTGGCCGCGCCCGCCTGGTTCGACGACTATGTGGTGGCGGTGTCGGCCACCGACGACGCCGGTGTCCCGCTGATGGGAACCGCCGCCTCACTGCACGGACCGTGGGTCGACCTGGCCGCGCCCGGGGCCAACATCGTCGGGCTGTCCACGTCGGGCAAAGTCATCAACGCCTCGATCGACGACGACAAGTTCAAAGCCATCGTCGGCTCATCGTTCGCCGCCGCCTATGTATCAGGGGTCGTCGCCCTCGTCAGGGCGAAGTACCCACAAATGCGGGCCGCTGACGTCATCAACCGGCTCACCGCGACCGCTCATCGCCCGGCTGGGGGCCGCGACGATGTGGTCGGCTACGGGGTGGTCGACCCGCTAGCCGCACTCACCTGGGACGTACCCCCGCCCGCCGCGACCGTAGTGGGGCGCACTCAGGCACCCTTGCACGTACCGCCGCCGCCGCCACCACCAGATTTTCGACCGGCCGCTGTGCTGGCCGCTGAGGTCGGGGTCGGCGTGGCCATCGTCGGCGCTGTGCTGTGGGGAACGACGGTGTGGCGCAGAAGGAAGCAGCGGTGAAGGAACGCACGTGGAGTGCGCGGCCCGATCTTCGCGCACTGCTGTGCACCGAGATCGCCGCCGTGCTCGGGGCGGCGATCTCAGCTGCCGCTGCAGGACCGTTGTGGATCGGTGCGGCCGGGGGCGCTGTTGTCGGTCTGCTGCTGTTCGTGGTGCGTATCGCGCGACTGACTCCGTGGCAATGGGTCGGGCGGACCATCGGGCGGCTGCGCCACAAAGTCCATCACCTCGACGTCGGGGAGTTCGTCGATGTCGACAGCGATGGACAACCGCTGGGGGTCCGCGTCGATGGGCACACCCTGGTGACAATGGTCAACGTGTGGGGCCGACCCCACATC
>JAHZJB010000121.1 GCA_022601135.1 Actinomycetes bacterium
CTTGGCGTGCCAGCCGAGCTGCCGGAGAAACGATGCCCGCGTGCTGAGGGCCAGTGAGGCTAGTCGACCATTCGGCGCCAACCGCTGGAGCCGTCCCAGATCGGACAGCGCACTTCCGTAATGACCCTGCCCACCCGCCGCGACCGCCCGCAACCACAGCTCGTGCGGTGTCGCGGCAGGCGGCAGCGGCCAGCACCCCGGGTTACTACCGAACGCCACGTCATCGAGGCTGATTGCGGCCGATACCGGGCTTGTGCTCATCGGCTCGGGACGCTACCAAGCCGAAAGTTCACTACGAATTAGATTAGTTAACAGTTCATTATCGCTGTGTTACAGGCATGTCAACGACCTTCGGCCAGTCAGCAATGCGCACCCCACACAGTGTGACCGGGTATGCCAAAACAGCCGCTCACTTGCCCGCCGGCCACCGGTGCCTGCAACCAACTTCGTTGCCCCCGCATCACAGCGATGAACGTGATGTAAATTTTGCACCTTTGGCCTGCAGTTATACACGGCTCCAGGCTATTGACGTCCATTCCACCACCCTTCTACGTTATGGGCACGGGTGGTCATCGGCGACTGCACTCAGATCTGTTCCACGACCAACAAATCCACTGCACGAACCGGATGTGCTGACAGAGGAGGTTTCCAGTGCCACAGTCGCAAGAGCTGCCGGGACCGAACGCCGATATCTGGGATTGGCAAATGGGCGGCCTGTGCCGGGGAGTCGATTCATCGGTCTTCTTCCACCCTGATGGCGAGCGCGGACGCGCCCGCGCGCTCCGCGAGATGCGTGCCAAGGAGATGTGCCGCCGCTGCCCCGTGATCACCCAGTGCCGCACCCACGCCTTGGCCGTCGGCGAGCCCTACGGTATCTGGGGTGGCCTCAGCGAGACCGAGCGCGAACTGCTCCTCAAGCGGGGAATTCGCCGCAGCGCTTGAAAAGGCCCCGGCGCGTTGCGCGCGCCTGCGGGCGTGGGAACGGCCGGTCGCCAGTCTTCACTTCACCGTGTCGGCCAGCCAGCCGGCGCACAGGTCGGCAATCTGGCGCCAGTTCGGCTCAAGTGTCAGATAGTGTCCGAAACCCTGTGCCTCATGAAACGTCGCGTGAGAACCGTGCCGCTGCGCGATGACGCGCGATGTCGACGGTGGGATCGCCAGGTCTTCGGATCCCGACACCATCAGCACGGGACAGGTGATGTTCTGATAATCGATTCTGGTGGTGTGGTTTTCGTCGAAGACCCAGAAGAATAGTTCGAACATGACGCGGCCCGACTCGGGCCCCAGGCGGTCGAAGACGCGCCTTTGCTCGGCCGGGTCGAGCATATTTAGCCCGAACTTGGACATCGTGTCGAAATCCGGTAAAAGGGTGCCTTCCCAGAACGGCCCGCCGGACATCAATGACTTGGCCAACGCACGCTCGTCATCGGTTGTGGGCAGAACTCCCCAATTGACGCTGCCGTTGAGCAAGACGATCGCTCGCGCGAGTCCACGGGCGGCCAACTTCTGTGCGATCACACCACCGAGCGAATGCCCGACGATCACCGGTTCTGTCTCCAAATCAGAAACGACGGCGGCAATGTCGTCGACGTAATCGGAAATGCTGACGCCGGTGAGCAAATCCTCGGTATCTGCGGATCCCGCCGTGTCGTGGTGGCGATAGGCCGGACTCAGACATCGCCAACCCAAGTCAGCAAAGTGCTGTTCGAAATTCGCCATCGTCCACGGACCGGCATTAGTGCCGTGGACCAGCACCGCCTGAGTCTCCATTATTCGTCCCCTATCAAGTGAAATCACCCTATTCCCTGTGAGACTCACTGTGCCGCGCATGACGCCGTGGCGACCCGCGCTCCTGGCCGGATCGGGAATCGCCATTCTGCTGCAGCTGGGGCAACCGTCGCGCACCCGAGCGTCGATCGCTCGTGTCGTCGCCGCGTTGACCGGCGGGCTTGCGGCGGTGTCCCTGGCGGAATACGCCACCGGTCGAGCATTCGGACTGGACCGGATCTTGTTCTCCGACCCGGAGAGCTCGGTCGACCCGAACATCTCGGATTGGTGAACCGGAGATCCCGACAAACTGCATCAAGTTCTGATAAACCTCGTCTCCAATGCTACGAAATTCACTCGTGAGGGCCGCATCGACGTCGAGATTCCGTCGGAGCCACCGAGCCGGCCGACGATCTCGTCCGGTTCGCGGTGCCGGCATACGCTCACAGTCGCATGGCGCCGTCGCGGAGCGTGCGCCCCACATGCAAAGACACCCCGGGCCCGCGGTGGGGGCCCGGGGCGTCTCCGGCAAATTCACTCAGTGGGAGTGACCGTGACCGTGGCCGTGGTCGTCCTCGTCTTCCTCGGCCGGCTTGTCGACAATCGCCGTCTCGGTGGTCAAGATCATCCTGGCCACCGACGCGGCGTTGACCACTGCCGAGCGAGTCACCTTCACCGGGTCGATGACGCCGTCGGCGATCAGATCACCGTAGGCCAGCGTCGCGGCGTTGAAACCGTGTCCGGCCGGCAGCTCGGCCACCTTGTTCACCACGACCGAACCATCCAACCCAGCGTTGGTGGCGATCCAGTACAGCGGTGAGGACAGGGCCGCCGAGAACACGTCGACACCCAGGGCCTCGTCCCCCGACAGGGACTCACGCAGCTTCGCCAAGCCGGCACGGGCCTGCACCAGCGCGGCACCGCCGCCGACGACGATTCCCTCCTCAACGGCGGCCTTGGCTGCCGCGACCGCGTCCTCGACAGCCTCCTTGCGCTTCTTCAGGTCGGTCTCGGTGGCCGCACCAACCTTGATGACGGCAACGCCGCCGGCCAGTTTGGCCAGTCGCTCTTCGAGCTTCTCGCGGTCCCAGTCGGAGTCACTTGCCTCGATCTCGGCGCGCAACTGGGTAGCCCGGCCCTGGATGGCTTCCTTGGTGCCACCACCGTCCACGATCACCGTGCTGTCCTTGTCCACGACAACGCGACGGGCGGTGCCGAGGACCTCCAGGCCGACCTCACGCAGCACGAGACCCACGTCGGGGTTGACGACCTGGCCCCCGGTCACGATCGCCAGGTCTTCGAGGAACGCCTTACGGCGATCACCGAAGAACGGCGCCTTGACCGCGACGGCCTTCAGCGTCTTTCGGATCGCATTGACGACCAGCGTCGACAATGCCTCCCCTTCGACGTCCTCGGCGACGATGAGCAGCGGCTTGCCGCTCTCGGCCACCTTCTCCAGCAGCGGCAACAGGTCGGGAAGCGAACTGATCTTGTCGCGGTGCAACAGCACCAAAGCGTCCTCGATCACCGCCTCCTGAGCGTCGAAGTCGGTGACGAAGTAGGCCGAGATGTAGCCCTTGTCGAAGCCGACGCCGTCGGTGATCTCCAGCTCGGTAGACAGCGTGGAGGACTCCTCGACGGAGACCACCCCGTCGTGGCCGACCTTGGTCATTGCCTCACCGACCAGCTCGCCCACTTCGGCGTCTCGGGAAGACACCGTGGCGACCTGGGCAATCGCCCTCTTGTCGGTGACCGGGGTGGCGTCGGCCAGCAAGGCTTCGGACACCACGTCGGCAGCCTTGGAGATACCGGCTCCGAGCGCGATCGGGTTGGCACCCGCGGCGACGTTACGCAGGCCCGCCTTCACCAGCGCCTGCGCCAACACGGTAGCGGTGGTGGTGCCGTCGCCGGCGACGTCGTTGGTTTTGGTGGCCACCGACTTCACCAGTTGCGCACCGAGGTTCTCGAACGGATCCTCGAGGTCGATCTCGCGGGCGATGGTCACGCCATCGTTGGTGACCGTCGGGCCGCCAAACGCTTTGGCGAGCACCACATGGCGACCACGCGGACCCAGCGTTACCCGGACCGCATCGGCGAGCTTGTCCACGCCGGATTCCATCGCGCGACGCGCGGTTTCGTTGAACTCAATCTGCTTGCTCATGGATTTCTTTCCCTAGAGACGGGGTATGACGAAAAAGGGATAGGACGCGCGCCGCCCCGGACATCACCCTGTTGGGGGAACGTCCGGGGCGGAGCACGATTCGCTTACTTGTTGACGACAGCCAGCACGTCACGGGCCGACAGGATCAGGTACTCCTCGTTGTTGTACTTGATCTCGGTGCCGCCGTACTTGCTGTAGATGACCACGTCGCCCTCCGACACATCCAGAGGAA
>JAHZJB010000122.1 GCA_022601135.1 Actinomycetes bacterium
CATACCTCAGCTTCGGGGCGACGTTGGCGATGCCGCCGCCGGTACCTAGCGGTTCGGTCTCGACGACGTAGTCGATCTGCAGTCCGAGCTTGGAGCCATCGCCGAACTCTGACTCGAACACCTCGGCCCTGAACGACGTGCCCAGGACGACGTGCTCGATGCCTGCGTCGGCAATGCGGGACAGCATATGGGTCAGGAACGGCAGCCCCGCTGTCGGCAACATCGGTTTGGGCGCCGACAGCGTCAGAGGCCGCAACCGCGTGCCCAGGCCGCCCACCAAAATGACAGCATCCACCTCGGCGGGGTTGAGCATCAGCGCCGTCCTTTCGCCTGCTTCCTTCGGGACGAGCGCACGACCATGTTCGATCGAGCCCCGAGAGCCCCCCGGAAAGCCCACCGTAACGGGGCCTGCCACCGTTTCGGGTACCGATCGGCAAGAAATGTGTAGGTGCTGCGGTGGTGGGCCGCCAGGTTGCGCGCCGGATCGCGACCAGTGGAATGCCCCTTGTCGTGCAAAACCTCGGCCGAGGGCACATAGACGTTCTGCCAGCCCGCCTGACCCAGCCGATCTCCCAGGTCGACGTCTTCCATGTACATGAAGTAGCGCTCGTCGAAACCAGTGACCCCGGCAAAGGCATCGGCGCGCACCAACAGACACGACCCCGACAACCAGCCAACGGCGCGCTCGCTGGGGTCGGTGCGGTCCTGGCGGTACACAGCCGTCCATGGATTCGACCGCCACACCGGCCCGACGACGGCGTGCATGCCGCCTCGAATGATCGACGGCAGGTGCCGCGCCGACGGGTAAACCGAGCCGTCCGGGTCGCGGATCAACGGCCCAAGCGACCCCGCCCGTGGCCATCGCTCGGCCGCCTCGAGCAGTAGGTCGATGCTGCCCGGCCCCCACTGCACGTCCGGGTTGGCCACGATAAAAAAGTCCGTGCAGGAGGTCAACGCGTACTCGGCGACGGCGAGGTTGACGGCGGTGCCGTAGCCAAGGTTCGCCCCGGTCCGCACCAGCGTCACGTTGGGATAGCGCTCGACGGCCTCTTCGGGCGCGCCGTCGATGGAGCCGTTGTCGGCCATGATGACGGTCACCGGGCGGTCGGTGGCATGAGCCAGCGACGCCAGGAACCGATCCAGGTGGGGCCCCGGCGAATAGGTCACCGTGACGACAAAGATTTCGTCGCTCACCGCAGCTTCGCCCATCTCACGGCGTTGAGGGTAGCGGCCCGGCGACCGCCATTGCTTCGGCCAGCGCTTCGCGCCACGGTCGTAGCGGCGTCAGCCCGGCCGCCGCGGACTTGACCTCCGAGAGAACCGAGTAGGGCGGGCGCGGCGCGGGGCGGGGATGCTTGTCGCTGCCCACCGGGCGAACCCGGTTCCGGTCGGCCCCGAGCGCGTCGAAGATCGCCTGCGCCTGCTCGAATCGGCTGGCGCCGCCGAGGTTAACTGCATGCAGCACCGGCTCGCTGATCAAGCCCTCGGCGACGGCCAGCAGCGCCTCGCAGAGGTCGACGACGTAGGTCGGTGACCCGATCTGGTCGGCCACCACCTCGACTGTTCCCGACCCGGCCGCCGCGCGGCGCATCTGGGCGGCGAAGTCCGAACCGTTGCCGCCCTCATAGATCCAGGCCGTGCGCACGATGTTGGCGTCGGGCAGCGCGGACAACACCGCGAACTCGCCGGCAAGCTTGGTGCGCCCGTAGACCGACAGCGGCCCGGTTTCGTCGTCGATCTCGTAGGGGTGCGGATTCCCATCCGGAAAGGACCCGCTGAACACGTAGTCGGTGGACAGATGAAGGAACGATGCGCCGGCCCGCGCGCACGCCTGGGCGATGTTCTCCGGACCGGCGGTGTTGACCGCCGCGGCACGCTCGGGGTTCGCCTCCGCGGCGTCGACCTGGGTGTATCCGGCGCAGTTGACCACCACGTCATCGGCGGCGACGAAACGCTCCGCTGAGGTCGCATCGGTGATGTCCCACTCCGCCGACGTCAGCGCCAGCACCTCACGCCCCTGCCGACGAGCTTGGGCTGCCAACACGCGTCCCACCAAGCCACCAGCACCTGAAATGACGATCCGGGACGACACTCGACGAGTTTGGCACGCCGAGGTCGGCTACCGGGCATGCGGCCCGCTCGGCAGTAGCCTGGTCAAATGCCTGTTGCTCAGCTGATGCGAGTCATTTCGGTGGCCGCGGCAGTGGCGATCGTTCTGGGCACCGGCCTGGCCTGGGGAAAGCTCCACGCGTTTGTATCCGGAATCAACCACGTGAATCCGATCGCGCTCGGGGCGGGCGGCGACGACGGCGCGATCGATATTCTGCTGGTCGGCGTGGACAGTCGAACCGACGCGCACGGCGTCCCCCTGTCTGAAGATGAGCGGGCGATGCTGCGCGCGGGCGACGAAGTCGCAACCAACACCGACACCATCATCCTGATCCGCATCCCGAACAACGGGAATTCAGCGACGGCGATCTCCATCCCCCGCGACTCCTACGTGCAGGCTCCGGGCATCGGAAAGATGAAGATCAATGGCGTGTACGGCTCGGTGCATCTGGAGGAGATGAAGGAGCTCGTCGAGCAGCAGGGCGAAGACCCCGAGGTCGCCGAGATTGAGGCCACCGCGGCGGGGCGCGAGGAGCTGATCAAGACGGTCGCCAATCTCACCGGTGTCACCGTGGACCACTACGCCGAGATCGGCCTGCTCGGGTTCGCGCTGATCACCGAGGCTCTCGGCGGGGTCAACGTTTGTCTGAATGCACCTGTCTACGAGGAACTTTCGGGCGCAGATTTCCCCGCCGGCTGGCAGCAGTTAGACGGTGCGCAGGCGCTCAGCTTTGTCCGGCAGCGCCACGAACTGCCCCGCGGCGACCTGGACCGGGTGGTGCGTCAGCAGGCGGTGATGGCCTCGCTGGCGCACGAGGTGATCTCCGGCAAGACGCTGTCGAGCCCGGCGGCGCTGAACAGGCTGGAGCAGGCCGTGCAGCGGTCGGTGGTGCTCTCCGAAGGCTGGGATCTGATGGATTTCGCCGAGCAGCTGCAGAAGCTCGCCGCCGGAAACGTTGCGTTCGCGACCATCCCGATCGTCGAGGAGGCGGGCTGGAGCGACGACGGCATGCAGAGTGTGGTGCGCGTCGACCCGACAGAGGTCAAGGACTGGGTAACCAGCCTGCTGAACCACCAGGACGAGGGGACCACCGAGGAGCTGGCCTACACCCGAGACAAGACCACCGTCGATGTCCTGAACGACACCGATATCAACGGTTTGGCCGCTGCGGTCTCTCACGTGGTGGCGACCAAGGGCTTCGCCCCGGGTGCCGTCGGGAACAACGAAGACGCCAAGGTGACCGGCAGCCAGGTCCGGGCCGCCACGGCTGATGATATCGGCGCTCACGCCGTCGCGGAGGATCTCGGCGGGCTGCCAGTGGTCGAGGACCCGTCCATCGCGCCGGGATCGGTGCGGGTCGTACTGGCCGATGACTACACCGGGCCCGGCTCCGGCCTGGACGGCACCGACGTCACGCTGAGCGGCCCGGCGATGGATTACACCCAGATGGCGGCTGCCCCCACACCCTCGCCGATCATCACCGCCGGCCCTGACGATCCTGCGTGTGTCAACTGAGGTGACGACGGTCAGCTCGGCGGTTCTCGATCCGCTCATGGCGGTCAACCCCGCCGGCCCACGCATCACCTACTACGACGACGCCGCCGGCGAGCGCATCGAATTGTCCACCGCCACGTTGGCCAACTGGGCCGCCAAGACAGCGAACCTGCTGCGGGACGAACTCGGTGCCACGCCCGGTAGCCGAGTCGCGGTGCTGCTGCCGGCCCACTGGCAGACCGCGGCGGTGCTGTTCGGGGTCTGGTGGGTCGGCGGTGAAGTCGTGCTCGACGGGTCCGACTGCGACATCGCGCTATGCACCGCCGACCGGCTCGATGAGGCCGATGCCGCCGTGGGGGCGGGAGAGGTGGCAGTGCTGTCGTTGGATCCGTTCGGCAAGCCGGTACCCGACCTGCCGGCCGGAGTGACCGACTACGCCACATCGGTACGCGCTCACGGCGACCAGATCGTGCCCGAAAGCAATCCCGGGGCGGCCCTGGACGGGCGCTCGGTCGACGACGTCCTCGCCGCGGCCCGGGCTTCGGCAGCTGCCCAGGGTGTGACGGCTGCCGATCGGATCATGTCGACGGCCGGCTGGGGCACCACGGACGATCTCATCGACCGCCTGCTGGCGGTGTACGTCGTCGGCGCGTCCCTGGTGCAGGTGGCGAACCCGGACCCCACGCTGCTGGACGGCCGCCGCCACAACGAGAAGGTGACACGCGGATAGCCGTGGATCGCTCCCCCCTCGATCTCGCCGTCTTGGCCGCGCTGCCTGGGTGGCGCGTCGACGTGGTCGAGGAGACCGGCTCCACGAATGCCGACCTGATCGCCCGCTCGGCCGCCGGTGAGGACATCGCCGGCGCGGTGCTGCTGGCCGAGTACCAGAGTGCCGGGCGGGGCCGGCACGGCCGAAGCTGGTCGGCGCCGCCGCGCTCGCAGATTTCGATGTCGGTCGGGGTCGCCACCGCGGGCGTCGCGCCGGAACGGTGGGGCTGGTTGCCACTGCTGACCGGCCTGGCCGTCGCACACACCGTTCGACGCCTGGGCGTCGGGGCGAGCCTCAAGTGGCCCAACGACGTCTTGGTCGGCGACGGCAAGCTGGCCGGAATCCTGGCCGAGGTATCCGCCCCGGTGATCGTCGTCGGCCTCGGCCTGAACGTGAGCCTGACCGCCGACGAACTGCCCGATCCGAGGGCGGTGTCGCTGCTCATGCTCGGCCACGGCGTCGACCGCACCGCATTGACGGTGTCGCTGTTGGGGGCGCTGCGCGATCGTCTGGACCGGTGGCGTGCCGGGGACCTCGCCGGGCTAGCGGCCGACTACCGCAGCGTGAGCAGCACCATCGACACTCGGGTGCGCGCGATTCTGCCCGGCGGTTCCGAGATCGTCGGCACTGCAACCGGGATCGACCACAGCGGCCGGCTGCTGATCGACGAAGCAGGCACGATGGTGGAGGTGTCGGCCGGGGACATCACCCATCTACGGGCGGCTTCGGGCTAAGTCCGCTTGCCGCGCCCGTCAGTGATGATCGTGTGGAGAAGGTCAACGATCTGCTGTTGGCTGGCCGCAGCGGCATCGAACTTTCCGCGCATCTCGGCGAACCCCTGATCGAACTGCTCGAATTTACTGTCGACATGCTCGCGAA
This sequence comes from Actinomycetes bacterium, assembly GCA_022601135.1. Classification (GTDB taxonomy): domain Bacteria; phylum Actinomycetota; class Actinomycetes; order Mycobacteriales; family Mycobacteriaceae; genus Mycobacterium. Next base: position 5,253 of record JAHZJB010000122.1, read on the forward strand.
GGTCGACGAAATCCTGCTGCATGGTGTTGAAGCTCGCCGCCGTGGCCTGGCGAAAATCGCGCAGCTCACCGCGGATCTCGCCGACGTCGCGATCTGCGGCACCGGCCAGCACCCGGGCGGCAGCTGCGTCCTGCCGATTGGCAGAAACCTGCCCAGCAAGCTCGCGCACCTGGTCTTCAAGGGCGGCGACGCGCGGCTCGAGATCGTCGGACTCCACAACTATGAGCTTACAAGCGATCACCGCCGGGCAAGTGCGCGAATACTCACCGCGAACGTGCAGCATCGGTAGTCAAACCGCGCTGGGCACTACCGGGAATGCACGGTCGCCGGGGCAATAGCCCAAGAGTCAGCGCAGCAAGGCGCGGCTCATCACCACCCGCTGGATCTGGTTGGTGCCCTCGTAGATCTGGGTGATCTTGGCGTCCCGCATCATCCGCTCGACCGGGAAGTCGATGGTGTAGCCGGCACCGCCGAACAACTGCACCGCATCGGTGGTGACCTCCATGGCGACGTCGGAGGCCAGACACTTCGAGGCCGCGGAGATGAAGCCCAGGTTGCCTTCACCGCGCTCAGCCCGGGCTGCCGCCGCGTACACCATCAAGCGGGCCGATTCCACCTTCATCGCCATATCGGCGATCATGAACTGCACGGCCTGGAAATCGGCGATGCTCTTGCCGAACTGCTTGCGGTCCTTGGTGTATTCGATCGCCGCGTCCAACGCACCCTGCGCGATGCCGACGGCCTGCGCCCCAATGGTCGGTCGGGTGTGGTCCAAGGTGGCCAGCGCGGTTTTGAAGCCGGTGCCGGGCTCGCCGATGATCCGATCACCGGGGACCCGGCAGTTCTCGAAGGACAACTCGGTGGTCGGCGAACCCTTGATGCCCAGCTTGCGCTCCTTGGGACCGACGATGAAGCCGTCGTCATCGGCATGCACCATGAAGGCCGAGATTCCGTTGGCACCCTTGTCCGGGTCGGTGACCGCCATCACGGTGTACCAGCTCGACTTGCCGCCGTTGGTGATCCAGCATTTGGTGCCGTTGAGGATCCAGTCGTCACCGTCGGGCTTGGCGCGGGTACGCATCGCCGCGGCATCACTGCCGGCCTCGCGCTCGGACAGCGCGTAGGACGCCATCGCGGTACCGTCGGCGATCGACGGCAGCACCTGCTTCTTCAGCTCGTCGGAGCCACGAAGGATGAGCCCCATCGTGCCCAGCTTGTTGACGGCCGGGATCAGCGACGCGGACGCGTCGACGCGGGCGACCTCTTCGATGACGATGCAGGCTGCCACCGAGTCGGCGCCCTGACCGCCGAACTCCTCGGGCACGTGCACCGCGTTGAATCCCGACCCGACGAGTGCCTGCAGCGCCTCTTCGGGGAACCGGGAGTTCTCGTCAACGTCGGCGGCGTGCGGGGCGATCTCCTTTTCCGACAGCGCCCGGATCGCCGCCCGCAGCTCTTGATGTTCCTCGGGTAACTGAAACAGATCGAACGAAGGGTCTCCCGCCCAGCTCGCCATCATCATCTCCTTGCTACTCAACGCGCCCACCGGGCCGCGCCGGGTTCCAGGCCGCGCCTACCTTCTCAGGAAAGGCTCAGCTCCATCGTGGTTGATTCTGAGTATCCGTGCGTAACTTCCCCATCATGCAGGTTTACATCGCTGGCCGTACATTCCGCCAAGCCGCGCAGTGCGACTGTGGCTGGACTGGCTCCGCGCACTGGTCGCGCGGGTCCGCTATGGTCGACGCCGGTATCCACGCCGCCCAGACAGGACATATGCCGGCGGCTGGGCCGATCCTGAGTGCTCAGGACTCCCGAGTCCTCCTGCTGCAGGCGTCCTAGACGCCAGCTCAGCGATCGAGGAGTCCCACAACCAGGTCTTTGAGTTCCGCCAGGTTTTCTTCGGTGGACCGCCGAAATCCCCACAACTCGGCCTTAACATCGGCAACGTCGGCTTTCACGCCGCCGATAGCCAACGCGTGTTCGCGTTGATTCGCTCCGAGGGCGTTCACTGCGGCGAGGACGGCGCGATAGTCGGCTTGCGTAGCCTCAAGGGCCGCAACTCGCGCTTCTAAGTCCTCCAAGGTGGCCACGAAGCCATCGTAGTCTCGCCGCAGCCTGCCATGGGCCGGTGATTCGCGCCCGGACGCCCGAACCCAGGTAGCTACTCCCCCAACAGCCGCTGCCGCAGCTCCTCGTCTTTTTGCAGCACAAGTTGTTCCAGCCCCGCCTGAAAAGCCACCATCCGGTCGCGCAGTCCCGCATCTCCTGCACCCAGAATCCGCACCGCCAACAGCCCGGCGTTGCGCGCGCCGCCGATCGACACCGTCGCCACCGGAATCCCGGCCGGCATCTGCACGATCGACAACAACGAATCCAGGCCATCCAGCCGCGCCAGCGGCACTGGAACCCCGATGACGGGCAGCGGTGTGGCGGCCGCCACCATGCCCGGTAGGTGCGCGGCCCCGCCGGCTCCGGCGATGATGACCTCCACGCCGCGCTCGGCCGCCCCCTGTGCGTAGGACAGCATCCGTGCGGGGGTGCGGTGCGCGGAGACCACGCCCACCTCGAATGGCACGTCGAATTCGGCCAGTGCCTCGGAGGCCTCCGACATCACCGGCCAGTCGCTGTCGCTGCCCATGATCAAGCCCACCCGTGGTGTCATGCGTGCCCGTCCCATCCGTCAGTCCACTGCGCGTGCGACAACCAATGAGCCGCCCGCTCGGCGCGTTCCCGCACTACGTCCACCTCGGAGTCGCCACCCACCACGTTCACGTGACCAATCTTGCGGCCCGGGCG
>JAHZJB010000123.1 GCA_022601135.1 Actinomycetes bacterium
ACTGCGGCCGATGTCGGCATCGCCGTCGGCGTAGGCGAGCATGCTGGAAAGGACAGCGGCCTTGCTCACCATCAGATAGGCCGAGCTCAACTCTACGAGCGCCGCGTAGGACGTCGGCGAGAAGGCGCCGCGCTCGGCGAGTCCGCTCTCCCACACCGAACGGCCTGTGCTGGTCGCACCCTCCAGCACCGAGTTCCACAACGACATCTCCAGCCAGCGGAGGTCCGCCGGGCTGTCGAGGTTGTCGAGGGCGGCGTCGTAACCCGCGGCGATCTCCAGGGGGAAGGCGGTCGAGGTGCAGTCGAGGAACCCGTCGCACACGAGGCTGTCCTGCATTGACGGCACCCCGTCGGGCGGGTTCTCGAGCACGACCTCGAGGTAGCCGCGGTTATAGCCGTACAGGGCGAGCAGGAAGGGGACCGAAGCGCGCGCCGCGGTCGTGACGATCCACGGGTTAGTGCTGGTCGCGGGCAGTGCGAGGCCGGACGCAAGCGCATCGAAGAGGCGGATTGCGATGGACGCCGCAGTGAAGTCGGATGCGGCGGCATCTCCGTCGGTGTCCATGACTCCTGGTATAGAGCTGCTGTCGCGCAGGTTGTCGCGCAGCCAGAGCCCGCCGAAATAGCCCGACGCCGCCAGGTTGCCCAACAGAAGGCGCGCCCGCTCAGGCGTCATGTCCCCTGCGGCCAGGGCGTCGAGGCTCGCCACCGCGAGGTCGCCGAAGAAGAAGCGGGCGCTGTCGGTGGGGTCGCCCCCGGCGGCAATATAGTCGTCGGCGAATCCCGCCATGACGTCGGGCGACACTGTGAACGACCAGCCGTCGCTGACAGCCATGGGCGGCAGGTCCACCGACACTCCCCCGCTCGAACTGGCGGTGCTGTCCTGGACTTCGGCGCCGTCATCGCCGGGGTGACCGTCGTTTCCGAGCAGGCCCCCGTCACCAGCGGCCCCACCTTCGCCCACGGCGCCGCCGGCGATCAACGCGTTCCCGCCAGTGCCACCATTGCCGCCGTTGCCGAAGATCAGGCCGCCGCGGCCGCCGTCGCCACCGTTGCCACCGGGAACACCGTCCCCACCATTACCGCCGTTTCCGAACAAACCGGCCGACCCACCGTGGCCACCGTTGAAGCCGTTGCCGCCATCGCCCCCCAGCAACCCGGCATTACCGCCGGTGCAGGCCACACCACCGGTGCATGAGGACGCGTCCCAACTGAAACCATTGCCGAACAGGACCCCCGCATTGGGATGCTCCGCGGTGCCATCACCGAACAGCCAGAACTCATCGGGGGCAGCGCCGGTGGAGCCGATGTCGCGGCGCGCGACCGCGGCCGCCGCCCACGCAAGCGGCGAGGCCCCCGGAATATCCGATTCGCTCCCAGAACCTGAACCCAGCCACGACAGCAACCGAACACCCAACCCCCTCTGTTCTGACGCCGGCGTCGTGGCCGTCACCGCCGGCGCCGCCAGCACGACCGGATCCAACTCGTCATCCGGCACATCGAGAAGGTCCGGGGTTGGCTCGCCGCCGTCTGGGGCCGCAGCCGACTGGTCAACAGCACTCGGCCCCGCCGCCAGTGAACCCCCTTCCATCGAGTCCTCGGAACCCAACGAGACCTCGCCGAAGTTCTCCTCTGGCTCAGCGTCCGCATCCGGAGCCCGGTCCTCGTCGATAGCGTCGATAGCTATGCCCGCCGCTTCACTCTCCTCGGCTCCCGACTCCTCATCTTCCTCGGCTCCCGACTCCTCATCTTCGGTTGCGGCGGCGATCTCTTCAGACTCTTCGGCGGTCTCCCGGGCGAACCTGTCGACGTCGCGTTCCGCGGCCTCGGTGCCCGCAGGGTCCTGCGACTCATCATCGGAGCCAGCACGATCATCAGCCGCATCGGGCGTCGACACATCGGTGGCAGAGCGGGCCGAGCCGGGCGCATCCGAACCGGCCGGCGACGAGCTCGAGCGCGCGGAACCCGGCGCCGAACCGCTGCTGTCGGCAATCGCCACCGGCATCGACGCGATCGCCGCTCCCACGCCCAAGGTGACCGCCAACGCCCCGACACGTCCCACATAGCCGCAGTACCTTGACACTGCTCCGAGATTACCGCCCACCGAGATCGCCACAAACCCGCTGTCCGCTACCACCGGCCCTCCCAGGGTCACGATCGTGGCCTTCATCCGAGCTCTCGTTCAACCATGGGCAGGACCTCCTGGGCGAGCAGTTCAATTGTGCGGCAGACGGTTCGTTGTTCCATGCCCATCCACTGGACCCGGGCGATCAGGCGGGTAAAGCCCGTCGAGCGCGCGAGGCGCACCAACTCCTCGGCGCAGTCTTCGGGTGAGCCGATGATCACTCGACCCGCCAGTAACTCGGGGACATCCCGGGCCGCAGCCGGATCGCCAACCACCTCGGCGAACAGACCCCAACGGTCGAACACCTGGTAGCTGGCCGAGAGGTAGGGCACCGCCTCGCGAAGCGCGGTGGCACGGTCTTCGGCAACCACAATGTTGCGCAACAGAGGAAAATCGACCGGCTTCGGTTTACCCAGCGCCGCCAGTCGCGCGGCGAAGGCCTTCGCCTGCTCGACAATCACTGTCTCGGTGAGGTGCGAGGACGCCACCCAGGTATCGCCGACCGCGGTATCGGCCAACTCCGCAGCCCGCTCCACCGAACGGATCACGCTACCGCCCAACCATATTGGTGGGCGTGGGCGCTGGACGGGGCGGAGGGCCAGCGAGGCATCGTCAACCTGGTAGTAATGCCCACGAAAATGTACGTGCTCCTTCGACCACAGTTGCGTAACGATCTCCAGCGCCTCAGCGAACCGCCCCACCCGTTCACGACGGTCGATACCGAGCAGCCTGAACTCATCGCTTGCCCAGCCGGCCGACACCCCCAGTGTGAACCGGCCGCCGCAGACCACATCCAGGAACGCGCCCTCGATGGCCACCTGCAACGGGTGGTGATGGGGAAGGACCAGCATGCAGGTAGACAGGGACATCCCGGCGCCCGCGGGCGCAAGACTCGCCAACGTCGTGAACGGCGGTAGCCAGGCTGCCGAACCGAACGACAGGTGCGTCCCGATGGTCACACCGTCATAGCCACAATCCCGCGCTCTCGACACCTGCTCGATGTGTTCGGTCAACCGCAGATCGAGCTGATCACCGGATGGATGCTCCGGGTTGATGAATAGCGTCAATTGCACAAGGACAACGTAGCCGGGGTGGCATTTCCGGAAGTCCACACCGAGCCCCGCCCGCGGTGAGATCGTATTTCTGGGCCGCATCAGGTGGACAGAGGGAGTCGACACATGCTCGAGGTGTCCGAGGTCGGCAACAAGATCGACAAGTCGGACTACAAAGCGGCGATTCCCGAACTCCGGGTCGGGCTGATCAACGCCCAGTACGACCTGCGCGATGCCGACTTCCCGGTGATCATCTGGATCGCCGGTGACGACCGGCTCGGGGCCAATGCCCTGGTCAACCGGCTCAACGAGTGGATGGATTCGCGTTACGCGGATACCCAGGTATTCGCTGAACCGACCGAGGAGGAGTCGCAGCGACCCCAGCTGTGGCGGCTCTGGCGATCCTTGCCGCCGAAAGGACGCGCTTCGTTCTTTGTCGGCGGATTGATGCGTGCCGCCAGCATGCGCGCCGAGGAAGAGATCGACGAACCGGCGTTCTCGATCTGGCTTCGCCACATCGCGAACATGCAGCATGCTCTGGTCGCCGACGGCGCCTTGATCTTGAAGTTTTTTCTGCACACGCCGGCGAGAGCGCAGAAGAAGAACTTGAAGGAAGCCGAGCGACACCCTGAGCTCGGCTGGCAGATCGACCAGCGCGACTGGGCCGCGCTCGACACGATGGGGCCGGTACTACCCATAGCGGAGCGGATTCTGCGGGAGACCAGTGGGCCGGGTGCTCCGTGGAGCATCGTGGAGTCCACCGACGCGCGCTACCGCGATCTCACGGTCGCCCGGACGATCCTGGCGGCGCTGACGACCCGGCTGGCCCAGAAGTCCCGGCCTTCCGCCCCGTCATTGGCCGAATCGGTGTTCGGGGACATCGGCGGCGCGGCAGACGTTCTTTCCGGCGTCGACCTCACCCGGACCTTGGACAAGGAGCAGTACCGGACGAAGTTGGCCGAACATCAGGCCAGGCTGCATGGGCTGGCTGCCGAAGCTCGCAAGCGCGGACTGAGCACCGTGCTGGCCTTCGAGGGCTGGGACGCGGCCGGAAAAGGCGGAGTCATCCGCCGCATCACCGGAGCCCTGGAGGCCGGCGACTACCGGGTGATCCCGGTCGCCGCTCCCACCGAGGAGGAACGGAAGTACCACTACCTGTGGCGTTTCTGGCGCGATCTACCCCGGGCGGGCAAGTTCGTGATATTTGACCGCACTTGGTACGGCCGCGTGTTGGTGGAGCGGCTGGAGGGTTTCGCCGACCCGGCGGAGTGGCAGCGGGCCTACGACGAGATCAACGACTTCGAGAATCAATTGCTCGAGCGCGGCATCTTCGTCGCGAAGTTCTGGTTGCATGTGTCGCCCGAAGAGCAACTCGCCCGTTTCACAGAGCGCGAGGACACTCCGTACAAGGCGCACAAGATCACCGCCGAGGACTATCGCAATCGCGAGCGGTGGGACGACTACGTCAAGGCCGTCGATCAGATGATCCTGCGGACCACCTCAGATGGCGCCCGCTGGAACGTGATCCCCGCCGACGACAAGCGGTACGCCCGGGTGGCCGCGCTGAAGGCGATCAACAAGGGCCTCGCGACCGTGCTGCGGGAGAGTTGAGGTCGGGTTCCCGGCGGCGGGTCCGCATCAGCGGTGATGCTCGGCCGAGGAGGCAGGGCCTCTCAGATGTGTCCGCAATTGGGTGTGGTCGGTAACCCGTTGAACCTGTCGGCGACCCACCGCATGCCGCGCTCGCCGTCCACGAAGTACGTCATGCCGTGGTTGACGACGAGCTTGTTGAACAGCGGCGGCTGCTCGTTGGTCCAGAACTGGACATCGGCGCCTTGAGCACACCAGTCGAGTGCCATTTGGCGACTCGGTGCATACGGCACCAGCGGGTCATATCGGTTGTGGTCGACGAAGACCGGTGCCTGCGGTCGAAGCCGGCCCAGCCTCTGCCGCTCGAAGACCGTTTTCATCGGCTCGTGCCGCATGAGCTCGAACGGGTCGCCTTTGAAGTACTCCTGCAGGCGGTGAAAAGCGTAGGTGAGGAACGTCTCGATGACGCATTGATCCCGGGTCTTGTTCAACAGGTCCTCGCCGGAGGTCGTCAGCACCTGACGAACGGCCGGTTCGATCTCCGGGTAGGCAGCGATCGCACCGTTGATTGCGTAGCCGATCGCGCCGACGAGCCCGCTGCCGTCGGCGAACGGCATCAGTTCCACAAGATCAGCCGGGGGCGCCCCGGCGTACGCGCCGACAACGTCGAGTTCGGGGGCATACGAGGGCGCCAATTCAGCCGCCGATGCCGAGGCGCCGCCACCCTGGGAGTAGCCCCAGAAAGCGACGGGGCCATCGGGATCAAGCGAGGTGTTCGGCAGTTTCATTGCCGCGCGAGCCGCATCGAGGACGGCTTGGCCCTGCGCGACCCGGTTGACGTAGGTGTGCACACCTGGGGTTCCCAGCCCGTCGTAGTCGGTGACGACGATTGCGAAACCACGGGCCACCATTGTGGAGATGAACATCTCTTCGTAGCCAAAAGTGACGTCCAGGCCGCTGGAGAAGTGGATTCCCTGATTGAACAGCCGCGACGGGGCGCACTGATCGCCCTGCCCGTAGGTGCCGACCGCAAATGAGATCAGCGGCCGCGGCCCCTCGCCCGGCCAGGGGTTGTCCGGCTCGAAGTACGTCCCGGTAATCGCGGTCGGGGTCCCCAGGGCATCGTTGCTGCGGTACATGATTCGCGTCCCCGTCGCCACATAGGCGCCCAACTCGCCGGACGGCTCGAGGACCAACCGGGACGGCTCGGTACGGATCAGATCACCGGGCCGCCCCGCCGGAAGTGGATCGGGCGGGGTATAGAACTCCCCGTAGCGAAAGCACTGAAACTCGTTGCGATAGATGTCGTCCGGCGCGTAGCCGCAGTTCCCGGTGACCGGTTCGGCCTCGGCAGATGCAGACCCGAGGACGAACCCGACAGCGACGAGTGTGGCGACCACCGAACAGCGCAGAAATCGCATTGGCGGATCATGGCACACACGGGCGATCGGACGCCGCTTCGTCGAACAATCCTTTCTGTGTGAATGTGTTTTACCCACGACCCGGGTTGAAGCGGGTAAAAAGACGCGATGACGATGATCGCGCGGACGGCGATGATCTCCGCAATGGGCGCTCACGAGGTACTTCCGATGATCGAGCCCGCATGATGACCCCTACGCGGTGGTGGCCGGGTGCGATGCCGGCGCTCGTCGCGGTGGTGATGATCTGCTGGAGTACCCCACTGCCGGCCTACGCCGGAGGGCGGGCCGACCTGCTCAGGATCTGTACGACAGGCGACTACCGGCCGCTGACCCATCGGGATCCGGCAACGGGAATCTACAGCGGCGTTGACATCGACATGGCGACGAACCTGGCGGCCTTCCTCGGTCGAGAACCCCGGTTTGTAGCCACCACCTGGCCGACGTTGGATCGGGATTTCACCACGCCGGGACGATGCGACATCGCCATGGGTGGCATCACCGAAACTCCCGCGCGGCAAGCGATCGCCGACTTCACCCAGCCGTATCTGGCTAGCGGAAAGGTTCCGTTGGTTGCGGTCGAGGACGCGGACCGGTTCGGGTCTATCGAGCAGATCGACCAGCCTGGGGTTCGAGTCGTCGAAAACCCAGGCGGCACAAACGAACAGTTCGCCCGGCGGCACTTCCCACACGCTGACATCACCATTTGGCCGGACAACGCGACCATCTTCGCTCACCTTGCGGCCGGCAACGCCGACGTCATGATCACCGATGCCATCGAAGCGGTGTACCAGTCGAGTCAGTACCCCGGACTGGTGGCAGTGCACCCCGACCGTCCGTTCACCACCGAACGCAAGGCGTACATGCTGCCCAAAGGCAGTCCGATGACCGAAGCCGTCGAAGCATGGCTGGGCAAAGCGCTGGAGGACGGCACCTTCGGCCGCATCTACCACCACTGGGTCGGCTGAACGCCATCATCCGGAAATGCCGGTCAACCCCTCGTTACTCGGCCTCGGCGATGGCATCAAGGCGCTGGTTCACCCGCGCCAGCGCCTCCTCCAAGACCTCCAACTTCTCGTTGCGTCGTTCGTTGGCCGGCTGGGCTGCGCCGCGGGAACCTTCGGCTTCCACCCGCGCCGCACCCTGGCGCCGCAACAGGCTGAAGTTCTTCTCGCGGGCTCTTCTGAGCCTGTTCTGCAATTCCTTGAGTGCCTGCTCGTCCATGCGCGCCAGCGCGTGGGGCTGAGTCTGGTCGACCAACGAGTTTTCCTGCTGGGTCAGGTTCACATGGTGGTTGCTCACAGCTGATTCATACCGTGCGCCCGTCGCACCGGTGCCGTGAATCGTCAGATGATCTGCCGCGGCATCCTGTCACCGGGGGCCTCATCGCTTGCCCCAACCAGATCTTTGGTGATGGTCGAGTCGGCCCGACCCCACACGAACCGTCGGACAGCGACACGCCGAGCCGGCAAAGTTCCAAATTCGACCCTGCATCAGGCCGCGCGGGGCGTACCTTACGTCACAGGAAATTTACGCGAATAGTCGATTCTCACGTCTGCGGTAGGCCGCGACTGAATAAACGGGGGACATTGTTATGGGTTCTGCAAGGTGCATCGGACGCATCGGCGCATTGGCGGTCGCGCTGGGTGTGGGCATCGCCGTGACGAGCACGCCGGCCATCGGTTACGCCCAGCCGTCCTCCGACAGCGGATCGGTTTCCGGGAATACGTCATCGTCATCGACGGCGGGCAGCAGTGATGGCGCGGCTTCTTCGGGCGGATCGTCGGACGCAGAGTCGACTGCTTCGGACCCGACGTCATCGCAGGCCAATGACGATGAGGACACGGCAGACAGCGATGCTGCCGACGAGGCGGGTGTCGCCGACGAGGCCGACGATCCCGCGGCGGTCGACGAGGCCGACGATCCCGCGGCGGTCGACGAGGTCGACGATCCCGCGGCGGTCGACGAGGCCGACGATCCCGCGGCGGTCGACGAGGTCGATGATGTCGAGGTCGCCGACGATGTTGCCGATGACGTCGAGGTCGTTGCTGCCGAGGACGGTACTGCCGAGCAGCCAGCCAGTGGCGAAAGCGAGGGGCCGGCCGCACCGGCCGTGGAGTCCTCGACTGCGGAGTCCGCGCGAGACGGGGTATCGGGCGAGGAGCCAGTGGGCGGGAGCATTGAGTCTGCCGTGTCTGAGTCGGCCGCTGCCGATGACACCGATCTCGGCGCGGCCGCCGCGCCGGAGGCGTCTTCGGAGTCAGGTGGGCAGCCCGAGGCGCTTGGCCTAGCGGCGGTGGCCGATGAGCCCGCAGCGCCTTCCGTGGTTACGCCGGCCAGGGCGCGCACCGCGGCGCCGGATGCCGCCATGAGCTCGTCGGCGCCGACGCTGCGGGACGTGGTCTCTGAAGTGATCAGAGAAACCGCGCAAGTCGTGGTCGATGCCTTGGATTGGGTGCTGGCTGCCTCGGGGACCTCCTATGACGACAGCGAGTTGCCCTGGGGGCTGGCGCTTCTGGCTGGGGTGCGTCGCGAGATCGACCGGATTTTCCTTGCCCCCTATCGGGAATCCCTGCAGGCGGATGCCGCACTCGTTCTGGCTCAGAGCCCGAATCTGCTGGTGAATCCAGGAGCTGAGGCGGGAGACCCGTCGCTGTCGGGCAACAGCGCTGTCTCGATCCCCGGCTGGAAGACGACCGGTACCCCGACGGCGATCGAGTATGGGGCACTGCGCAACTCGTGGCCGCTCGGGCTTCCGTTCGCATTGCCGAATCTACCCTCGTTCATGGGTTACCCGAAGGCGCACAACGGGCCGCCGGACGGCGGCGCGCAGTTCTTCGGTGGCGGGAATGTGGCCGACTCCACAATCACCCAGACGGTTGACCTCAGCGACGCTGCGGCAGAAATCGACACCGGCACGGTGACCTATAACCTCAGCGGCTGGCTGGGCGGCTGGTTGGCTAATCTGTCGTCGGCCTCGGTCAAGGTCGACTTCCTGGACCACAACAAGACTTACCTGGGCACCACGAGCATCGGGCCGGTCGGGGTCCTGGAACGCTTCTTCCACACCAAGTTGGTGGAACGTGAGACCTCCGGATCGGTCCCGACGGGAACCCGTTACGCGCAGGTCGATGTCATCTTCGACCAGGTCAACATCTTCCCGCTCGGGATCAACGTCAACTACAACTCGGGCTTCGCCGACAACATCGCGTTCAGCATCAGCGCTGACCTGCCGGCCCCTCCGCCTCCGACGCCACCGGTGTCAACCGTCGGCGAGCTGGACCACGTATTCATGGTGTATATGGAGAACAAGGGTTACACCGATATCATCGGCAGCCCGAACGCGCCGTTCACCAACAGCCTGATCAACGCCTATGGGTCGGCTAACAACTTTTTCGGTCTGACCCACCCCAGCCTGCCCAACTACTACCCGATCGTGGGCGGAACGGACTACGGGATTACCTACGAGTGCGAGAAGCCCTGCATCTTCGATCACGGAACAATCCTGACCGACAACATCGACGCTGCG
>JAHZJB010000124.1 GCA_022601135.1 Actinomycetes bacterium
CAACGGAATAGACCCGCTGCGGGTTCCAGGGGCGCTGCACGCGGCGGAGCACGCCGCCATCGGGCTGCTGCCCTTGCTCGCCGGGTGTGACCGCGGTGACATCGGCGGGGCCTCCACCGCGCTCGGCCCGGTCGGCGGCCTGCCAACGATATTCGTCTACGACGGCTATCCGGGCGGCGCGGGTTTCGCGGCCCGCGGATTCCGCACCATCGCCACCTGGTGGTCGGCCACCGCCGAAGCGATCGCAGCCTGCGAGTGCCCCTCGGGCTGCCCGTCCTGCGTGCAGTCGCCGAAATGCGGAAGCGGCAATGACCCCCTGGACAAAGTGGGTGCGGTCGACGTCTTGCGGCTGGTCGTCGCCCGACTCGCGGCCCGGGGCGACGAATCCAGAGCGGTCGACCCCTCGACGACCGCCTCTGGATAAGTGCGGAACGAGGCCGAGGGAAAATTACCTTCTGGAAACGGTGGTCGCAAGATTTGCTGGCCATTTGCCGGCCATTTTTTGGCCGCCCAACGAAACGGCCGCTGACTGGGCAACCTCGGGGCCGCCGGATACGGAGCGACTTCACCCACCATCGGGTTTCCCGCCCCTCGGTAGGATACCCGGCATGACCCACGACTGGATGCTCGTGGAAACCCTGGGCAGTGAGCCAGCCGTCGTCGCGCAGGGCGCCAACACCAAGGATCTGGTTCCGATAAGCACGTTCTTGATGCGCGACCCGCACCTGATGGCCATCCAGAGCGCTATCGCCGAGACGGTTCGCGCCGGCAAAGGCCTGACCAGCCTCACCCCCAAGAACGACCGAGTGATTCGCACCGAGGTCGTCCAGATGTCGGACGGATGCATTCATGGAGTGCAAGCCTGGGTGGGCAAACCCGACGAGGAACCACCGCCGCGGCCGGCCGTCGGTTCGCTGATCGTGGATCTCACTCAGAAAACCGTCACCGACACCCCCGAGTCACTGCTCATCGGCGGACAGGATCCAGACCAGGAGGCCACGTTGGGGCGGGTGTTCGCCGAAGCGCTGCCCCGCCGCGACCTCGACCCCGGCGAGGTCGAGATCATCAACATGCTGATCAATCCCGAAGAGGGAAAGACGATCTGCGATACCTGGGACTTCACCGACTACCTGGGCGAGCGGATCACGGTCGGTTTCGTCACCCGGGCGATGTCAGAGGAGAGCGAGACCGGCAGACAGCGAATTATCTGTCGGGCGATGAACTGGCGCAGCGTGCAGGAAGGACCGAGCATCCAGGAGGATCTCCTGGGGCAACGAATCCTCGACGACTTGGCTGAGCCGGGCGTTCATCGAGCCTTGGTCGACCCGAGGAATTGGGCGTTGCTGAAGTGGATCGATGATCCCGTGCCGTTCTTCGACTGGCGAGCAGGGGTAGTGGGCGACCGGGCCCACCCCGACGATCAGGCCACGCTGGCCGCGATGGATGCGGAGTTCGCTACCGGAGTCACCTCGGGTGTGGTGCGGATGGTCGCGAACAAAGGGGGGTGGACGCCTGTCCACGTGACCGTGCGTCGCGTCGAGCTCGACAAGGGGGTGTACGCCGGCGTGGCGGCATTCCGGCTGCCGACCCCCGACGAACTCGCCGCCGCCCAGCTCGACGGTGCCGAAAAAACGACCGGCAAGCGGAAGTCCCGCGCACGCAAGCAGACTTCCCCTACCGATTAGCCAGCTACCGGTCTGCGGCAGCTACCGGTCCTGCCCTGGCCGCCGCCCGGGCCGGGCCCATCCGGGACAGACCCAGCGCGGTCGGCGCCTCCACCGTGATCACAACGTCGAGTCCGTCCACCGTGCAGGTGACTGTGACGGTGCCCATCGCACGCGCCAGCGCCGCGGCTCGCACGCAGGCGGCATGAGGGCCTGCAGGGACATACGCAGCACCGGCGAGGGCTCCGAGATCCGCAGCAGCCTGTGCGCGATGCCGCGCGATGACTGCCGCCCCGACCTGCGCACCGCCCACAGTGATCGCTGTCAGCGCGCCGACCATCGAGGCCGCGATAAGGCTGGCCGATCCTCGTTCGTCTTCTCGGTCATCATGCAACAGGTTCAGCCGCGGCGATAGCCTGGGCGTTGATCGAAAACCCCGGTAAGAAAACTGATTTCGAAGTGACCGTCGCCACCACATAGTCCCCGTCCCAGCGCAGATGCAGAGCCGCTCCCTGCGGCCCAACGGCGTGCGCCGCCCGCTGCGCCCCTCCCCCGTCGCCGCGCGCGGCCAGACGTGCCGCCTCCCGAGCGGCGTCCACACAGCGGACCTGCATGGACACCGCGGTGAGGCCGGCCAGGCAGGCAAGCAGGATCGCCACCAGGGCGAGAATCGCGAAAGCCGATTCCACCGTTGCGATTCCGGATTCGCCACCTAGACGTTGGTGCTCAGCGCCCGGCTGATGATATTGGTCAGGGCTCCGACGATGGAGTCCCCGGTCACGACGCTGTAGAGGATGGCGCCGAACGCGGCAGCCGCCAGCGTGCCGATCGCATACTCGACCGTCGACATCCCGTCGTCGGCCAGCGCGACGACGACCAGGCGGGTCCGTACGCGCTGAATTCGTTCTCTCATCATGGTTTTTCCCTTCGTTTCTCATCACAGAACACCGGAACGCAGCACTTCGCCCGCCAGCCCGGCCACTACCGGCACGACGCCCAAACACAGGAACGCCGGGAGATAACACAGCCCCAGCGGACCGGCGATCAACACGTTGGCCCGCTCGGCTTTCGCGCTTGCTCCGGCGGCGGCCTCGGCGCGCAACTGCGCGGCGAGATCCCCAACCCCCTGTGCCAACGCGGTGCCCGAGCACTCCGAACGACGCGCCATCCTGGTCAGCGCCTGTAGGTGGCTTTCGGCCGGCTGCACGGGATTCGCCCAAGCCGCGGCGGGATCGGCCCCCAACGTCAGGAGATCGGCGGCACGCCGGAGCAGTGCTGCCATGGTCGGGGGTGCGGACTCGGCTGCTCCGGCCGCCGCGCCGGACACCGTCATCCCCGACCGCAGACAGGCGGCAAGGACGTCCAGGCTCGCCGCCGCCGCCAGCGGGTCGTTGCCGATCACATGTCGGCGCGCGTGATCCCGTGCCTTCGGCCCGGTCCGCATCCTCGCTACCGGAACTCTTGGTATTGCCAACACCGATGCAGCGAGAAGCACTGCAGCCCAGGTCATGTGAGAACCTTCGAAGTGATCCGGTCCGACCAGAGCAGGCCGCAGCAGATCAAAGCGCTGCCGAGCACGAGCAACCATCCACCGGCGCCACCGCAGAACAGGAAGCTCAGGGGATCAGCACCTATCGATTGACCGAGTAGCACGCCGAGAATCGGCAGCCCGGCGAGGATCACCGCAGTGGCCCGGGCGCCCGCCATGCCTGCCTCGATGCGACCGTGGAATCGCTCGCGTTCAACGATGTCACGCTGCGCGGCCTGCATCAGGGTCGCGATTGCCAACCCATGGGTCTGGGCGAGGTGCCAGCACGCCGCCAACCACTCCCAGTGACCCGGCGTTGTGGATCTGTGCGCTTCGGCCTGCAGTCCGGCCACCACATCGGCTCCGAGGACGGCACGGGCGGCGACCGAACCCAGCGCGGCGGCGACGCGGCCGTGCGACTCCTTGGCCGCGGTGCCGATCGCGATCACCGGATGCGCGCCGACTCTCAACTCTCCAATCAGGACATCGAGCGCACCCTGCAGTACGGATGCTTCCTGGAGGCGGGCTCGCCGGCGGATCTCGCTGCGACGGCGCAGCAGTAGCGTGGCGGCCAACAGACCGAGCGCCAGGGTCGCGGTCCACGGGATCAGGCAGGCGGCCGCGGCGAAGGCGATCGCGACAAAGTACGCGACCGCGAAGTGGCGGCGACGAGACGGCGGCCACAATGTCCGGGCGCGCCGACTCGCGGACGGAGGAACGATCAGCACCGCCACCGCCAGTGCGAGAGCCGCAGCCGTCACGGTCGCCTCCGCGCACGCACCAATTCGTCGAGACGGTCGGCGCCGGCGCCGGCACCGTGCTGCCGATTCCAGCAGGGCAACACGCTGACTCGGCCGTCGCTTCCCCGCTGCAATACCCCCACGTCGCTGAGATAGCGACGTCCGTCGCGTTCGCGTCTCATGTGCAGGACGACCTGTATCGCGGCGCCGAGCTGGCTGTGCAGCGCAGAGCGATCGAGGCCGCCCAGTGCGGCGAGCGCTTCGAACCGTGCGGGCATCTCGGCAAGGTTGTTGGCGTGCACCGTGCCTGCGCCACCGTCGTGACCGGTATTGAGCGCCGTAAGCAGGTCGACGACCTCACCTCCACGGACCTCGCCGACAACGATTCGATCGGGCCGCATCCGCAGTGCCTGCTTGACCAGTTCGCGCACGGTCACCTCGCCGACGCCCTCGACGTTGGCACCGCGGGCGACCAACTTGACCAGGTGCGGGTGCCGGGGAGCCAGCTCGGCGGCGTCCTCCACACACACGATGCGCTCGTCGGCCGCCACGGCGCCCAGCAGGGCGGCCAACAGCGTGGTCTTGCCGGAGCCGGTTCCGCCCGAGACGACGAACGCCAGCCGCGCATCGAGAATGTCGCGCAACAACCTTGCGGCCTCGACCGTGATCGCCCCCGTCGCGGCGAGTGCGTCGAGGTCCTGGGTGGCCGGCCGGAGTATCCGCAGCGACAAGCAGGTGCCCGCAGCCGCGATCGGGGGCAGCACCGCGTGCAATCGCACCGTGGGCCCACCCCCGGTGCGGGACAGACCCAGATCGCTGAGGTGCCCGTCAACCCAGGGCTGGGCCTCGTCCAGGCGGCGGCCCGCCTTCACCGCCAATCGCTGGGCAAGCCGTCGCACGGCGGCCTCGTCAGCGAACTCAACGGAGCTTCGCCGCAAACCATTCCCGTCGTCCACCCAGACGGCGTCGGGAGCCGTCACCAACACGTCGGTGGTGCCCGGACCGCACAACAGTGGTTCGAGAATTCCCGCGCCCACGAGTTCGGTCTGCAACGTCCGCAGACTGGTCAACACCTCGGTATCGCCCAGCACGCCGCCGGACTCCGCACGGATCGCCGCCGCTACCACGCTCGGGCGCAGCGGTGCACCGTCGGCCGCGAGCCGTTCTCGGACTCGATCGATCAGCGACGCACTCACGGCGCGAACTCCAGGACGCGTCCAGGGTGCGGACTCTGACGCAGGGTTCCGAGGACCTTGCGGGCTGCACCGGACAGCGGCGACCGTCGCCGAAGTCTCAGACCACCGCTCTCGAGGCGGGTCCGGATACCCGGTTCGGGGCGCATCGACGCCAGCACCGGCAGCCCCAGTATCCGGGCGATGTCGATCGGCCTGAGGCCACCCGGGGCGGGACCCCGCACCAGCACCCCGGTGTTCGGATTGGCGGCCGCGGCCCACTTGGCAATCGCGGCAGAAGCCGCACAAGAGCGAACGTCTGCCGTGGTGACCAGCACCACAAGGTCCGCAGCGCCTAGGGCGGCCTCAGTACCACCCGTGGGGTGTCGAGCCAGGTCGCAGACGACGGGCACCCCGGCGCGACTACCCGCTTCGATCACCGCGGCCAACGGAAGGGATCCGACGTCCCTGATGTCCCTGATGTCCCTGATGTCCCCGACGTCCCTGATGTCTCTGCTGTCGGCGACGTCGGCGACGCCGGCGACGTCGTTGCGGGGTGGATCGGCACCGAATACTCGACCGCCCGACAGCAGGCTGACCCCCTGCCGTCGGGGTAGCGCGTCTCGCAGCGCCGGATAGTTCAGGCGCCCACCAGTCGGTGGCAGATCCGGCCAGCGCAGACCCGATTCGGTTTCGGTACCGAGGACAAGGTCCAGCCCGCCACCCCATGGGTCGCCGTCGATCAGCAACGACTGGGTCGCGACCAGTGCCAACGCGGTGGCGAACACCGATGCTCCGGCCCCGCCACGGCCGGGAAGGACAGCGACCACCGGGCCCCGCGTGCCATCGGGAGATGTCGTGGGCGCCTGCCATAACTCGGCGGCATCGGAAAGGATTGCCATCAACTCGCGATCGTCGGCGGGCAGCGCCACGACTCGCTGCGCGCCAACAGCCACGGCCGCTTCCCAGTCCGCCGGACCTGGGCGTGTCTGGCTGGTCAGGAAGATCAGCGCACGCCGGGGGAGGCCACGCTCCGCGCAACGCCGGGCCGCTTCGGTGTCCAGCAGGATCGCTGCCGCGTTGGTCCACACCTGGCGGCTGGACGGGTCACTGGTCCGGACCAAAGGTAAGCCGGCAGCGGCGGCCACCCGTTCGGTATCGGTGTAGAGCGACTGGTCGTCGATCACGGCCAGAATTCGCGCGGACGGCGTCATGAATCAAGCGTCGACCGTGATCAGATGTTCTTAAAGGGGGTGCTCGGAATCTGTGGATTGACCCACAATTGTGGACAGATCGCCCGCCTTGATGACGACAATATCGTCCCGCGCGTTCGTCCGTTCGCACGTTTTGAAGTTCGAGGGATCTGTCCGTATTGCGAAGCTATCCACAAAAGGGACGACCCCCGCCAGGGGGGAGAAGGCGGAGGTCGTCGTGTATCAGCCCCGGGGGGTCGAGCTGATGCACACCCGGCATAAGCCGAGTCTGCCCACTATACACACGTCAGAGCAGCCGGGTGCAAGTACCGCAGGGCCGGAAACCGGGCCGGGGACGGCGCGAACAACAGCGCCTGGCACCCAGAGTGAACTGCCGTTTTGCGCGGTCGACGGGAACCTCCCGACCGGGGTCCCTTTATGCTGGCGACGTGACCTCATCCGCCCCGGCGACCGGCGTCTATTCAACGCCCCACCAGCCCGCCCCATCGGATCGCCCCATCCGAACCGCGGCGTTCTTCGATCTCGACAAAACCGTGATCGCAAAATCGAGCACGTTGGCTTTCAGCAAACCTTTTCTCAGCCAAGGGCTAATTAATCGGCGTACGGTTCTTAAATCGTCCTACGCGCAATTTCTGTTCCTGATGTCAGGTGCCGATCACGATCAGATGGACCGAATGCGGTCCTACATCACGAACATGTGTGCCGGGTGGGACGTCGAACAGGTCAAGTCGGTCGTCGGCGAGACGCTGCACGACATCGTCGATCCGCTGGTGTTCGCCGAGGCTGCCGAACTCATCGCCGACCACCGACTGTGCGGTCGCGATGTCGTCGTGGTGTCGGCGTCCGGCGAGGAGATCGTTGCGCCGATCGCCCGTGCGCTCGGCGCGACCCACGCGATGGCGACGCGCATGGTGGTCGAGGATGGCAAGTACACCGGCGAAATTGCGTTCTACTGTTACGGCGAGGGCAAGGCCGAGGCCATCCGCGCGCTGGCCGCCCGCGAGGGCTACGCGCTCGAACACAGTTACGCCTACTCCGACTCGATCAGCGACCTGCCGATGCTCCGGGCCGTGGGACACCCCACCGTGGTCAATCCGGATCGCACGTTGCGCAAAGAGGCCACCGCGCACGGTTGGCCCGTCCAGACCTTCTCCAAACCGGTGTCGCTGCGAGATCGCATCCCCGCTCCGTCGGGAGCAGCGGTGGCCACGACGGCGGCAGTCGGAGTGAGCGCCTTGGCCGCCGGTGCGCTGACCTACTCGCTACTGCGCCGATTCGCGTTCTGACGAAAAGCTACTTGGCAGTAGCTGCGGCGCCGTCATAACGATCTTGGATCGGGGCCTGAATTGACTCTTGCTGCGACCGATGTCACGTAGTACAAATGAAGCACGGCAGCCGGGTGAGGCCAAGGTCGAGCCGGAAGAGAAGGCTCTATCTCCCAACCTCGGCTCCCAGCACGGGTCTCGGTACCCACGCGGAGCACATACCGCGGAATAGGTAGAAGTGTTGCGGGCCTGCGGAATTGCGAGCAGCGGGCGACTTAACAGCCCCTTGGGTGGGGTCTGAAGTCGAAGCGCCTCGTAAGAACGCCGAGGCCACCCACGCAACCCCAACAAGCACGCTTGGTAGCCGGGATCCGTGCTAGCGGGCGGCGAGCCGAAGCATCTTTCGAATTGCTTCGGGCGCCGCCCGCTTCACTTTGCTGGCGGTAGGTGCGACTGCGCAATGGAGAGGGCTTCGCGCGCACCGGCGTGCAGCCCCTGGCTGCTCAATATCAACCACGACGTCAAACCCTCCGGAGTCCCCGATGCGAAACCTCGTGCCGCAGCGACGTAGTCGGCCGAGCGTCGCATCCAATGCACCTCCGGAACCCCAAGACCGTGCGGGTCCAGACCGCTGGCGATCGTGACCAGCCGGGACACTCCGCGTGCTACGACTCCGTTCGCGGTGTCGAAGGGTTTGAGGGTGAGTAGCTCGCCATGCATGACGGCCGCCAGCACTGTCGCGGGTACCTGCGTCGAGCGGGTTGCGATGTCGGCGAGCAGCTCAAGCCTGCGCCCCACATCGACGTCGCCGCGGGGCCGGCCCACATCGCCGCCATCGACCAGATCCGCGGCCGCCAGCGCATGTAGCCTCGCGATGACCTGAAGCGGTGCCCGCCGCCACACGCCAACCAGTGCACCTTCACCACCCTCGAGTGCCTGGGCCACCCGCAGCGCACCCGCGAGCACCGGATCGCTACCGGCAACCGGGGATCCACCGGGCCCGTCTTCGGGGAACGACAAGGGCCCGCCGTCGAGCACCGACGAAGCCCGGGCCGCCCGCAGCGAGGCCTCAGCAGCCGTCGCGGGCCAGCCACGAAGGTTGGTGCGGTGCCGGTGTGCCCGGCCGAGCGCCTCGCGCGCTTCCTCGCCTGCCTGCGCGACGCCGGGAAGCGCAGACAGGGGCGCCAAGACATCCGCACCGGCTGGGTTCTTCGCCGTCACACCCGTCACGCTAGCCGACCGCCGGACCCGTCAGTCGCGACGTTGGCCGCTGCTCACCTGCCCGTGCCAAACCAGGCGCACCGTTGGATGACTACCCTCACCATCATGTCCGAGATGCACAGGGAAGTTCAGTCATCATATCCACCGGCGCCCGAGTTCGCCGCGAATGCCAATGCGACGGAGGGGATGTACGACGCGGCCGAGGCGGATCGTCTGGCGTTCTGGGCCGACCAGGCCAATCGCCTGAGCTGGGCGACTCCGTTCACCGAGGTGCTTGACTGGTCTGAGGCACCGGTCGCCAAATGGTTCGTGGGCGGCGAACTCAACGTCGCGTACAACTGTGTAGATCGTCACGTGGAGGCCGGCAACGGAGACCGCACCGCCATCTACTGGGAGGGCGAACCGGTCGGCGACGCCCGCCAGATCACCTACGGCCAGCTCAAGGATGCGGTCTGCCAGGCGGCCAACGCCCTTACCGAGTTGGGCCTGAAAGCTGGCGACCGCGTCGCCATCTACATGCCGATGGTGCCCGAGGCCATCATCGCAATGCTGGCCTGCGCGCGGTTGGGCGCCATGCACTCGGTGGTGTTCGCCGGGTTCTCGGCCTCAGCGCTGCGGGCCCGAATCGACGACGCACAGGCCAAGCTGGTCATCACCACCGACGGCCAGTTCCGCCGGGGCAAGGCGGCGCCGTTGAAGGAAGGCGTGGACGCAGCGATCGAGGGCCTCGGGGAGAACAACCCGGTCGAACACGTACTCGTCGTGCGGCGCACCGGGATCGAGGTGCCGTGGACCGCCGGACGCGACCTGTGGTGGGACCAAACCGTCGAGAAGGCACCCACGGCCCACACTCCGCAGCCGTTCGATTCCGAGCACCCCCTGTTCCTGCTGTACACGTCCGGCACGACGGGAAAGCCCAAAGGCATCATGCACACCTCGGGCGGCTACCTGACCCAGGCGTCCTACACGCACTACAACGTGTTCGACGTGAAGGCGGACTCCGACGTGTATTGGTGCACGGCCGACATCGGCTGGGTCACCGGACACACCTACATCGTGTACGGGCCGCTGTCCAACGGCGTTTCCCAGGTGGTGTACGAGGGAACTCCGGCCTCGCCCGATGAGCACCGGCATTTCCAGGTCATCGAGAAGTACGGTGTGACAATCTATTACACCGCCCCGACCGTCGTTCGGACGTTCATGAAGTGGGGCCGCCAGCTTGCTTTCCAGCACGATCTGTCCAGCCTGCGGCTGCTGGGTTCGGTGGGCGAGCCGATCAACCCCGAAGCCTGGCGGTGGTATCGCAAGGTGTTCGGCGGCGACCGGACCCCCGTCGTGGACACCTGGTGGCAGACCGAGACCGGCGCCGCGATGATCGCGCCGCTACCGGGGCTGACCGACTGCAAACCGGGTTCGGCGATGCGGCCGCTGCCCGGCATCTCGGCCAGGGTCGTCGACGGCGACGGCACCGAGCTCGAACCAGGCGCCGACGAAGGCGAACACGTCACCGGCTACCTGGTGCTCGACAAGCCGTGGCCGTCGATGCTGCGCGGCATCTGGGGTGACCCAGAGCGGTTCAGGGAGACCTACTGGTCCCGGTTCGCCCGGCAGGGCTGGTACTTCGCCGGCGACGGCGCCCGCTACGGCAGCGACGGTGAGATCTGGGTGCTCGGCCGTATCGACGACGTCATGAACATCTCCGGCCACCGGATCTCGACCGCCGAGGTGGAGTCCGCGCTCGTCGGGCACGCCGGTGTCGCCGAGGCGGCGGTCGTGGGTGCCAGCGACGAACACACCGGACAGGCCATCTGTGCGTTCGTCATCCTCAAGGCGCATGCCGCCAAGATGTCACATGAGCAGATGGTCGACGAGTTGCGCGCAGAAGTGTCCCGGGAGATCTCACCCATCGCCAAGCCGCGCGAGATCCACGTCGTGCCCGAGCTGCCGAAAACCAGAAGTGGCAAGATCATGCGCCGGCTGTTGCGTGATGTAGCCGAGGGTCGTGAGCTGGGAGACACCTCAACACTGCTGGATCCCGGTGTGTTCGAGGCGATCCGCGCCAGCAAGTGACGCGCTCAGCCGCTCCCGATCGGAACGAAGCCGCTACCGGGTCGTCCCTTGGCGGTGATGTCGGCAAGCTGGGTGTTGAACGACATGGTCACCGCCGGCGTGTGCAGCGGGATGAACTTGAGCACACAGGTCGGCAGGGCCTCGGAGAACGCCCCGTGAATCATGCCGACCAACAGGTTGTCCACGGTGACCGGCGCTCCGGAGTCGCCAGGCCCGCCGCACGCCTGGTTGACGATCGTGCCGGGATCTTTGCCGGGACCCCAGGTGACGCCGCATGAATATCCGGTGCTGCGTCCGAGCTTGCAGGCCACGTCGCCGAACACCGGGTCCGGGCCGAGACCGTCGATGCGGAAGCCCTCGACGACGGGGACCGGAATGACCTTCTGCGGATCGAATTGGATCACCGCGTAGTCCAGATTGTCGTTACCGGCGACCATCTTGCCGACGACTCCCGCGCCCCGATCGGCCTCGGCAGCGACCACAGCCCCTGGTCCGCCGCAATGCGCGGAGGTGAACCCGATCAGGTTGCCGCGGTTGTCGGTGCCGATTGTGGTCAGCGTGCAGAAAGACGCACCGTCGACGACGATGCCCGAGCCGCCACCAAGCGTGACGGGTGCGTCGGCATGGGCGGTGCCGGCGATCCGGACAGCCATCGCGGACATCAGCGCGACGATTGTCATCCCGACGACGAGGCGAAATGCCAGGCTCGGGCCAACGGGCCGGTCGGTGGTTCTCAAGAATCAATCCCCAATCGACATACCCGACCCGCCTTGCAAGGAGCTCAGCCAGTCTATCCTCAGGCGGGATCGGTTAAGTGCGACGCCACGTGGCACCATATGAGCCGATATGCAACCGCGACCTGACAGCAGATGCGGGAAGGAAGCTTCGTGAGCGACCGCAGAAACGGCGTACCAACCACCGTGACCTCCATACCACTGGTGGACCCCCACGCGGCCAAACCCGACCCGTCCATCGGCGATTTGGTCAAGGACGCCACCTCGCAGGTATCGACCCTGGTTCGCGCCGAGGTGGCGCTGGCCAAGGCGGAGATCACCCGCGACGTCAAGAAGGGCCTGACCGGTAGCGTCTTTTTCATCCTGGCGCTGGTGGTGTTGTTCTACTCGACGTTCTTCTTCTTCTTTTTCCTGGCCGAGCTGCTGGACAGCTGGCTGTGGCGCTGGGCGGCCTTCCTCATCGTGTTCGGGATCATGGTCGTGGTCACCGCGGTGCTGGCACTGTTCGGCTACCTCAAGGTGCGCCGGATTCGCGGCCCGCAGCAGACCATCGAGACGGTCAAGGAGATCCCCGAGGCGCTCACCCCGGGACCGGACAAGGCGACCCGCACGATCGCGTCGCCGGACGGTAGGCAGGCCTCGATCGCCGACCCGTCAGGCTGGTAATGGGTCGGCCCGATCCGTCGGTCGTGCGCATCGACGGACCGTGGCGCCACTTGGACGTGCACGCCAACGGGATCCGGCTGCACGTCGTCGAGGCGGAGCGACGGGCCCACGCCGACGATCGGTTACCTGCCCGGACGGATCGTCCGCTGGTCATGCTGCTCCACGGGTTCGGCTCGTTCTGGTGGTCCTGGCGACACCAGCTGACCGGCCTTACCGGCGCCCGGGTCGTGGCGGTCGACTTGCGCGGCTACGGCGGCAGCGACAAACCTCCGCGCGGCTACGACGGGTGGACGTTGGCCGGCGACACCGCGGGCCTGGTGCGCGCTTTGGGACACCAGTCCGCCACGCTGGTGGGCCACGCGGACGGCGGTCTGGTCTGCTGGGCCACCGCGGTCCTGCATCCCAGAGCAGTCCAGGCGATCGCGGTGGTGAGTTCTCCGCACCCCGCCGCGCTGCGGACGTCGGCGCTGCGCCGGCGCGATCAGGGCAGGGCGCTGTTGCCCTCGATGCTGCGCTATCAGTTGCCCAGCTGGCCCGAGCGCGTACTGACCCGGCACCACGGCGCCGAACTAGAGCGACTGGTGCGCAGCCGATCCAGCCCCGCATGGCAGGCCAGCGACGACTTCTCCGAGACCATGGGACACCTGCGGCGCGCCATCCAGATCCCGTCGGCAGCGCACTCCGCCCTGGAGTATCAGCGGTGGGCGGTCCGCAGCCAGCTGCGCAGCGAGGGGCGCCGCTTCATGCGGTCGATGAAACGCCCAGTGCCGGTTCCGGTGCTGCATCTGCGCGGTGATGCCGACCCCTACGTACTGGCCGACCCGGTGTACCGAACACAGCATTACGCTCCGCACGGACAGTACGTATCGATCGGCGGCGCGGGCCATTTCGGGCATGAGGAAGCGCCGGAGACGGTCAACGCGCAGCTGTCACGGTTCCTCACCCAGGTCTATGGCTGACTGATGCAGTTGCCGGTGAGCACCCGCTCGACGTTGCCCACCTTGGCCATCTGCCGCGCCACCTCGTCTGCGGTGAGCGCGTATCCGGTGTCGACGTCGTCGACCCCGGCGCCGAACACCACCCCGAGCACTTTGCCGGAGCGGTTGATCATGGGGCCCCCCGAATTACCCTGCCGGACGGTGCCTCTGATGGTGTAGACCTTGCGGTTGACTGTCGTCGTGCGATAAATGTCGGGACCGCTGAGCGGGATGACCTCGCGGACGCGCACCGCAGTCGCGACAAAGTCGCCCCCGCCGGGGTATCCCATCACGATGGCGTCGGTGCCCGATTGAGCTTCCTCGTCGACGAACTGCAGCGGCGCCGACGGCAGGTCGGACACGTCGAGGATCGAGATGTCGGCGTCGGGGTCGTAGGAGACGACGTCGGCATCGTAGCTCTGGCCGTCGACCTCGACGGTGACACTCTCCGAGCCCGCGACCACGTGCGCGTTGGACATCACCCGGTTGGGGGCGACCACGAACCCGCTGCCCTCGAGCACCTTCTGGCAACTCGGTGCGACTCCGCGGACCTTCACCACACTCGGCCGGGTCAGGGCAACGACCGCTGAGTCGGCCAGCGCTGCGTCGGGCGGGTCGACGGCGACCTCCATCGGCTCGAATGGTTTGAGGACGCTCTGCAACCCGGCGGTATCCCACAGCGCCGAGAGCTGGTTTGGCAGCGATCTCAGCCAGCTCGGCGCCACCGCGTCAACCTCGGCGATCACCTGCGAACCCCGAACCGCCGCGACGAGATTGGGGTGCGGGGAGGACTTCAGCGCGGTGCCCAGCAGCCACGCCGCGGTCAGGACCAGGACCAGCTGAACCGCCACACCGACCACGGAGTCGAAGATGCGCAGAGTGGGATTACGGATCGCGCCACGCACCGCCCTGCCGAGAACGACGCCGGCGATTTCGCCGATGACCACCAACGCCAGAATCAGGAACAGGGTCACGAACAGCTGCGTTCGGGGGCCGCTGATGTGGCTGACGATGTGCGGGGCGAGTAGGACGCCCGCCACCGCGCCGAGAACAACACCGACAAGTGCCAGCAGCGAACCCGGCGCCCCTGATCGCCAGCCCGAGATGGCGGCGATGAGCGCGACTGCGAGGATGGCCATGTCCAGCCACTGTGACGGTGTCATCGTTGCCCATCACCGTAACTGCCCTGGGTATCCAGAAGCGCCATTGCGTCGTCGAGTTCGTGCACGTTGTCGGTGTCCCACGGTTCCGCCCACCCCGCGACGTCCAGCAGCGCGGAGACGATCTGTCCGGTGAACCCCCACACGAGCATCTCGTTGAGCAGGAAAGCCGGCCCCGCGAAACGCCGCGAACTCCCGCCTCGGTAGACCGTGATCCGATTCTCCGGATTGACGAATGCCCGCACCGGAACGCGCGCGACCAGCGCGGTCTCGGATGCGTTGACCACGGCGACGGGGCCGGGGTCCGGTGAGTAAGCCAGCACCGGCGCGACATGGAAGCCCGACGGTGGGATGAACAACCGCTCGAGGGCGACCAGCGGGTACAGCCGGCTCGCATCGAGCCCCGTCTCCTCGTTGGCCTCGCGAAGCGCGGTGTGGACGGGACCGTCGTCACCGGGATCCGTAGCGCCTCCGGGAAATGCCGCCTGACCGGCGTGATGACGCAGCGTGGACGCGCGAACGGTGAGGAGCAGATCGGCGTCGACGGGCAAAATGCCTGGTGAGCCTTTCTGCGGCCCGGAGAACAGCACCAGCACCGCGGCGTCGCGCCGGGTACCCGTCAGCGCCGCGGCGGCGTTGGCTGCCGTCAGAGCTGCGATGACGTCGGCGGGCAGTCGGTGGCGGTAGGCGCCTTTGACGGCGCCGGGACGCTCGGCGAGTGGAGCCAGCCAGGGCGGTGCGGCGGCCGGAGTCAGCACGGGAGCCGGATCGCCGGAGTTATCGGCCCCGTTCGACGGGCTCACGCTCGCCAATTTCAGCCCACCCCCAATTTCGGGTCGACGGCCTCGGCGATTTCGGCGGCGGTGGCGAACGACCGAGGCAGAATTTCGGCAACGCTACCGTCCGCGCGCAGCACGACGGTTGCCGGCATGACGTTGGGTACCTGCAGCGCCGCAGCGATGGACCTGCGGCCATCCTGCAGGGTGGGCAACCGCACTCCCAGTTCGGCGAGGCGAAGCAACGCCGCGGTCTCGTTCTCGTCCTGATGCACGGTCAGCACCGTCACCTCCGGTCCGACCAGCCGTTGGTACTCGGCCATCGCGGGTAACTCGTCGGCGCACGGACCGCACCAGTACGCCCACAGGTTCAGCACGGCCGGGCGGCCCGCCAGCGCTTCGGCGACGTTGACCTGCGATCCGTCGCCCGCACACTCGAGCACAAGCCCCCGCAGAGGTTCGGGCCCGGCGCCGGAGCCGAGCCCCGGGCACGGTTCGAGATCGGCTTGGGCACGCGGGCCCACCAGCGCTTCTGCGGTATCGGCGTCGCGGCGGTCACGGGCAGAGATGGCTCCCGAGGAAGACGATGCCGGTCCACCGCGGCCATCCTCGGCGACGAGTTCCAACCACAGCGCCACGCCCAGCGCGAGGACGACCACCGCCGCCACGACGCTCCAGCGTGCCGACGCGCTCACTGGCCTAGAGCCCCGCCAACGCGAGCAGGTGGTCGGCTTCGGGGCCTTTGACCAACGGCGCCGCCACCAGCGGATCGGTGGGGCCAATGCCGAAGGAGGGACAATCCCTGGCCAGCACACACACGCCACAGGCCGGCTTGCGGGCGTGACACACTCGTCGGCCGTGGAAGATCACCCGGTGGCTGAGGAGGGTCCATTCGCTGCGCTCGATGAGTTCGCCGACGGCGTGCTCGACTTTGACCGGATCCTCCAGTGATGTCCACCGCCAACGGCGAACGAGCCTGCCGAAGTGAGTGTCAACCGTGATCCCCGGTACATCAAACGCATTGCCCAGGATGACGTTGGCTGTTTTCCGGCCCACTCCGGGAAGGGTGACGAGCTCCTCGAGGGTCGCGGGTACTTCGCCGTCGAATCGCTCCGTCAGCTCCTGGCCCAGCCGAATCAGCGAGTTGGCCTTGGCGCGGAAGAATCCGGTGGACCGGATGAGCTCCTCGAGTTCGGCACGGTTGGCCCGGGCGTAGTCCAGGGCGGACCGATACTTGACGAACAACGCCGGGGTGGTGAGGTTGACGCGCTTATCGGTGCTCTGCGCAGACAGGATCGTGGCAACCGTGAGCTCGAGCGGATTGGTGAAGTCCAGCTCGCAGTAAACATGTGGAAAAGCTTGCGCCAGAGCGCGGTTCATCCGGCGGGCTCGCCGGACAAGCCCCAGGCGGGACTCTTGGTCCCAGTTGCGGGACGGAGCGCGTCGCAGCCGTTTGGCGCCACCCGATTCGCGCGCCGGCGTATTACCCACACTCACCACACCAGCCTACTGAGCGAGTAGGACGCGCCTGGCGGCGGATCAAGCCCAAGCGACGACGATTCGTGATCGTCCCGAGACCTTGACCGTGTTTACTTCTCCCCCGTGTCCTGGCTGCTCGTCGCGCTGATTCCGGGGTTGCTGATGTTGGCGACCTTGGGCCTCGCCCGCGTCGAATCGAGCCTGCACCGCGAAGCAATCCCGGTGGCGGACGTCGACGAGTTTCTCGACCAGGCCGGGGCCGGCGACCTGGAAGCGCTTGCCCGAGGCGGGATGAGCGGGGCACTGCGCAGCATGCAACGACACCTCGACGAGTGGGATTGCGGGACCGGCATACTCGCCGATCACCTTCCCGACTCCGATTCAGCCGCGCACCAAGACTTCCCGGGCCGCGCTAATCCTGAATTTCAGCAGACCCGGCATGCCAATCCTGTGTAGCGTGGGCTGGTCACCAAAGGTCGCACCTCCGGACTGATCACGCGATCCAACACGAGGTCGTTCTGCGTGGGCGCGTGTCCGATAACCGAGCAGCTTAAGAGAGGCAACGTGGACGAGATCCTGGCCAGGGCAGGAATCTTCCAGGGGGTCGAACCCAGCGCCGTCACCGCGCTGGCCAAGCAGTTGCAGCCGGTCGACTTTCCCCGCGGGCATACGGTGTTCGCCGAGGGCGAGCCCGGCGACCGGCTGTACATCATTCTGTCCGGGAAAGTGAAGATCGGCAGGCGCTCGCCGGACGGCCGCGAGAACCTGCTGACGATCATGGGCCCGTCGGACATGTTCGGTGAGTTGTCGATCTTCGATCCGGGTCCCCGGACGTCGAGCGCCACCACCATCACCGAGGTGCGCGCCGTGTCGATGGACCGCGAAGCACTGCGCGGATGGATTGCCGACCGCCCTGAAATCGCAGAGCAGCTGTTGCGGGTGTTGGCGCGGCGGCTGCGCCGAACCAACAACAACCTCGCCGACCTGATCTTCACCGACGTGCCGGGCCGGGTGGCCAAGCAGCTGCTGCAGCTTGCGCAGCGGTTCGGCACGCAGGAGGGCGGCGCATTGCGGGTGACCCACGACTTGACACAGGAAGAGATTGCGCAGCTTGTCGGGGCGTCCCGCGAGACCGTCAACAAGGCGCTCGCTGACTTCGCCCAACGCGGCTGGATACGGCTCGAGGGCAAGAGCGTGCTCATCTCGGACTCCGAGCGACTGGCTCGCCGCGCGAGGTAACGCTCCGGTATCCGGGTCAGTGGGAGGTCAGCGCCGCAAATAGTCCAGCTGGGCCTGCACCGACCATTCGGCCACGTCCCAAAGTTTTTCGTCGACGTCGTTGTAGACGTGCTCGACCACCTCGCGGCTGCTGGCTCCTTCACCGAGCTCGCGCAGCGCGGCCCGGACCTGATCGAGTCTGTCCCCCCGGTGCGCAAGATAGGTCTCGCTGACCGAAACGATGTCGGCGAGCTCGGGGCCGTGCCCGGGTAGCACCGTGCGATGTCCCAGCCCACGCAGGCGGCGCAGCGTTTCCAGGTAATCGCCCAAATCACCGTCTTCCCGGTCGATCACGGTGGTTCCGCGACCCAGGATGGTGTCGGCGGTCAGCACCGCACCGGCCCCGCCGCCCCGGCCGTCGTCAACGAGGAAGGACACTGAGTCAGCCGTATGGCCGGGTGTGGCCATCACCACGATGCGCAGGCCGGCGGCATCGATCACCTCACCGTCGGTCAGCGGCCCGCCCATGCCCCGCAGGAATCCGCTCCCCACCGACCGCACGACCGCCCCGGTGAGCTCCACCAGACGGTCGATTCCACCGGTGTGGTCGGCATGACGGTGGCTGATCAGCACCAGCCGGATAGGTCCGAGCGCGGCCAG
>JAHZJB010000012.1 GCA_022601135.1 Actinomycetes bacterium
ATTGGCACGCTTAACATCCAAGAGTCAAGGCATCTCGATGACGCATGGGTACAGATCCGCTTCGTGACAAGCACAGACCCCGGCGTCTTAGGTAACGTGGTTCGGTACAACAATACGCAGAACAAGGTTGAGGCTACCGACTTCCGCAGTAAGGACGCTGTTCAGGATCGGTTACGCAGCGAGTTTGAACACATTCCGGATGCTCTTTATCGAGGCGCTCGACGCGGGGGCTCCGATAATGCCATGAAACGCGATCGCACACTATTGTCTGATACTGGTGTCGCACAATCTGTCGCATCTTTTCACGGATTCCCGAATTTGGCGTACAACGATCTTCGGCAGATCTGGGAACATGATTCCACTTATGCGCGGTTCTTCAACGATGATCTACACGCCCGCCACATTGTGTTTTGTTACTCGCTGCTAAAGGCGATCGAACAAGCAAAATCCGAATTAAGCAGCATTCCCGAGGAGGTAAAGACAACGAGCCAGAAGATTCGATCAGAGTTCTTCCGCTCCCGCGGCGTGATCCACCTGCTGACTGCGGCAGTCGGCGGCAGTATCGAAACAATCCTTGGTCAGGCGGTACCGAACCGATTCGCACTGAGGTTTAAGAATAACGTCTCACCTGCCCAGGCGGTCGAGGCTTGGCGGCCTATCGTGCTGAGTTGCCTGCCTTTCAACAATCAACTGGTGAATGCCACCAACCTCGGGTTAAAATCGGCCGATCGCGTCGCGGAGGCACTTCAGCGCTTCGAGGCGATGATCGAGGCAACGCGCGATTCGAAACAGGAAACATTCGACGGTTTTGCGGACACAGTTCAGCTCATTTCGTGAGACTTGCGCGGCGATCGTCCGGCAACAGCCGTCCCGACAACGTCGATAGCGGCGCTGTCCACGGGCACGCCCGTAGTCCGTATCGCTTTTAGCCACAACGCTCTTGAGGGTCCAGTTGGCATCTCGATCACCGGCGTCGTGATTCACCAATACTGCGCACGGCGAGGTGGGGCGAGATCATCGACATCGGAGTCATCGCCAAGATTCCACCGCCGAAGGGCGCCACGGAGATCCGCAGCGTCCTGCCGTCGCGCGCCGCGTGTTTCCTGGCGATGCTGCGGACCCGCATGGCACATCCAACAAGAGCAGATGTGAGTGCCGGTGTACCTGAACGCCCAATGACAAGCTGACATACCGCGGCGCCATGGCGTGAAGGGTGGACGGGGGGGAAGGTCGCAGACGGCGTGGTTGTGCGCATGCTGCGGTTCGGCGTCGAGGTCGCCACGGGCGATACGGACCCAGACGGGGTTGTGGGCATCGGTGCGAGACAAGGCAGAGCCTCCGGGGTTAAGCGCCCCTGCCCGCGGTCCCCGGTCGAGGACGAGCAGGGGCTACGGTGTCTCCACCGCGTCCCTCGCTCTGTGCCGATTCGTCCGCATGGCTAACCACGGTACGTCGATTCGGCGGGATTGCACACCTGCATTTTCGTCGGGACGGCTGTCCTGGAGCGCGTCAGCACCGATCCCGACACGACGCCTCCCCCGCCCGAATCGCCGCGCGACAAGCCGTCATCGACCGGCCCCAGGTTGATTCCAAAATGCGGCATGAGGGTCACCGCCACTTAGCTGAAAGGGGATTCCGGCGGCCCGCGAAAGATCCCCACAGCAAACATCAAGAAGTGCGCGTCACGCGCATTCACCAGGGATGATGACACGTCCCCTTTATGGGCAAGGGAACTAAAGTCCGGCCCACTTTGTGGGTGCAGCCGCAATTATCGATCCGGTCCGATTTATCGACGACACGCCTAACCTCCCTGTACAGAAGTAGTTTTTCTTGACAAACATCGGCGACCAGCAACGACGACACGTCCCCTTGTGGTTCCCAAAAGATGTCCGTCCGCGGCCCCGAGTGTTGTCGTCCAACTGTGTTAGAACTTTCCTAGCGCAGCGAACTCGTTGCGTGTCAGAACGAAGCAAGGAAGTACCCATGCAGATCCCAGTAGGTAATTCGATGCGAGTTGTTGTCGCCGGCCCGACTCGACCTCGTAAGCGCTACGCAACAAATAGCGCCGGTGTTCGCGAGGCGGTCGGCGTGGAGGTGGATGAGACCGGCACCCCCTTGTCGGGCTTTGCCGCGACGGTGGCCTCGCCGACGGTCGGCTGGACCGAAAGCGCCTTGATCGTCGCCCCAGCCCCACTGCTGGAGACGTTGTCGACCGAAGGGACGGTTGTCGAGATCTCCGGCAACCTGATGCTGTCCGTCCGCGGCGGCGACTTCGGGTCGACACGCGCCACAGTCACCGGGGTCGTCGGCCTGAAATCCATCGGCTCAGTTATTGACGTCGTCGGTGCGATGACCGCCCCGTCTGAGCGGTCGGCACGATGACTGACAACCGTGCCTGCTCTGGCCGGGTGCGGCTTTCCTCCGCCACGACCCGGAAACACCATAGGTGCGTTCGGCCGGCGGATGCCTGCGAGCCGCCGCCGCCATTGTCGGCACACGATGACGATTGGCCGGAGTACTTGGGGCGGGAGCCCCGACTGCTCGGCGATCTCTTCCGTTCAGAGGAATTGGCTGAGGCGCTAGGCGTTTCGGTGTCCACGCTGAACCGCTGGGCCTCCCGCAGGGAGGGGGGCGAGGACGTCGGCCCGCCTTTTCACGCGCTGGGCGGAAAAGTCCGCCGCTGGCCGAGAAAAGGGGTATTGGCATGGCTAGCCGCTCAGAAAAGGTGAGGGCCACCGGTGGCTAGCGCACCACGCGGGATCCGTCGCCGTGTCAGTCGAGACGGGACGGTGCGTTGGCAGGTCAGGTTCCTGGTCCGCGACTCATCGGCACCCAGCGGGTGGGTGGAGACCTCGCAAACGTTTCGCACCTTGGCGGCAGCGAAGGGGTTCAAAGCTGAACGCGACGGCGAGATCGCTTCTGGTCTAAGGCGATTCGACCCGCGAGCTGGCCGCGCGCCTTTGGCGACGATGTGGCACCGGTTCGTGGTGGTAAAAAATCCAGCGGTGTCAGCCAAAACGTGGTCGGGATACACCCAAGCGTGGCGGCTGCGAATCGCACCCGCATTCGCAACAACACCACTCGATGAGATCACCCCGGAATCCATTGCCGAATGGCTCAAAGGTCTGACGGTGGGTCCGTGGGCGAAAGTCGCCACACTGCGCCTTCTCAAGTCGGTGCTGGATATAGCCGTGGAGGACGGCCGCATCCCAGTCAATCCCGCGACGGGGGTGTCTGCACCACCGATACCAGCCCGAGATCGCCACCGTTACCTGACCGCTGCGGAGGTCGCCGCCCTTGCTGCGGGCCTCGGAGATCAGGGCGATGTCGCGCTGATCCTCGCCTACACGGGCCTTCGCTGGTCTGAGCTCGTCGGCCTGCGGGTCAAGGATGTCGATTTGGCTGCACGTCGGCTTCACGTGCGGCGTTCTGCCCCCGACGTAGAAGGCAAAATCGTCATTGGTCCGCCGAAGACCAAGTCCGGAACCCGCTCAGTCGCACTGCCACTGGTGGTCGTCGAGGCGCTGGCCGCGCGGATTGCAGGGCGCCACCCCGACGCGCCCGCTGTGGCCAGCCCTCAAGGAGAGATGCTCCGGGCAACCAACTGGAGGCGGCACACGCACTGGAACAAGGTGATCGAGAAGCTGCAGCTTGCCCCTTTGACGATCCACGAACTTCGCCACACCTACGCGTCCTTGTGCCGCGCGGCTGGCGCTGATCTGAAGTACGTACAGAAGTCGATGGGTCACTCCAGCTTGACGGTCACAGCGAACATCTACGCCGACATCTACGACCATGAACTGGACGCCGTGGCAGACCGCCTCGATAAGCTGACAGCGAAAACCGGACACAGACCGGACACCAAGAAAAAAACACGGTCCGGAACCCGAAAGAAAAAGCAGGTCAAACACAGTGGTCCCGGCTGGTATCGAACCAGCGACCTTCCGCGTGTGAGGCGGACGCTCTCCCACTGAGCTACGAGACCGGATTGCCCGAATCGGACGAGGCAGCAGACTAACACGGGCGGTCGTGAACCGAGAATCTGCTGAGAAGCGAATCCCGTCGTCAGATCGGCCGCCAGGCTGGTCAGAATGGGTGTTGGGCCCCCCGAACCGCGCCTCGGGCAATCATTGTGAGTAGACCGATTGTGCGCTCACGCGGGTTTCAGCCCAGTGGCACTGAGTTGCAATATCGAACGGTCGGGAACTAGGCATGAGCACACTCCGACACCCGGGGATTGGCAGTCTTCCGGGGCGCCTACACGCCGTTCTAATCGCCACGACGTGAACGCGAGTAGGCTATCGGCGTTGGCGAGGTCGGGGATTTGTGTAGCCCCAAGTGGGTGGACTATCGTTCTGCATCGCGACGGGCGACGATCTCGCCTGTGGCGCGCGGATGTAGCGCAGTTGGTAGCGCATCACCTTGCCAAGGTGAGGGTCGCGGGTTCGAATCCCGTCATCCGCTCGAAAGGTGCAGTGGCATCAACCCCAGCGGTGGAGTGGCCGAGTGGTGAGGCAACGGCCTGCAAAGCCGTGCACACGGGTTCGATTCCCGTCTCCACCTCCGAAGTTCGTCTCAGCGCGATTAGCTCAGCGGGAGAGCGCTTCCCTGACACGGAAGAGGTCACTGGTTCAATCCCAGTATCGCGCACCAGCATCATCGCAGTTCAAGCTATGTTTTTGAGATCCTGACCGGGCCTTGTGCCCAATATGTGCCCAACGGGAAAGATGGCGGCG
>JAHZJB010000125.1 GCA_022601135.1 Actinomycetes bacterium
AGGGGTAACTTTGGCCGACCCGGACGCCGGAGTCGGTTCCGGCTGGGCCGACCAGTTCGAGCAGCGTGATGCGGTCATCGACCACCGCGGACAGGGCCGCGGTGGTCGCGTAGGTCGTCGACAGCCGGCTCAGCTCCTCGCGCGCAGCAGGATTCACCCGCATCGACTCCTGTGCGGTGTGCCCGATCGTGATGAGTGCTGGGCCGAGTCGGTACGTCTTGTCCATTCCATCACGCACGAGGTAGCCCGCGGCTGTCAGCGTGGTGAGGATGCCCAGGCAGGTGGGCTTGCTCAGCCCCAGGCGACGTGCCAGGTCGGACAGGCCGAACCGGTCGTGCGGATGGTCGGACAGAAAATCGAGCACAGCGATGACGCGGGCGGTCGGCGGCGAGGCTCGTCCGGCGTTGCTCAGTGGCGCCCGGCTCGGTCGCACATCCGGCTCCTGCATGACCCGCCCGTTGACTCGAATTGGAACGTGTTCTAGTGTCAGGTCAGAAACTGTACCACCTTGGTCCAATATTGGAACAACGAAGGGCGGCGGTCCCGAATGTATTCCCAGCCGTTGGCGGAGGCCATCGCCGAGGCCGAGAACCTCGTTGCTGCTGCTCCGTTCATCGAGTCCGAGGCGGATCTGCTCGAGGGTCTGCAGTACCTGGCCGGCTGCATCGCCGCGTGCACGCACGTGGCGTTCGACTATGACCGTGACCATCCGTTCCTGCACACCGGTACCGGTCCCTTCACCAAGATGGGCCTGGACAACCCGGACACGATGTATTTCGGTACGCGCGTGCAACCCGGCCACGAATACGTGGTGACGGGTACTCGCGGCACCACCACCGACGTGAGCTTTCAACTGCTGGGCGGCGAATACACCGACGACAACGTTCCCGACAGTGAAACGGCGTTCGACGACCGCCGGCTCGACATCGCGGCCGACGGCACCTTCGAGTGGCGATTCACGCCCCCAGGTCCAGCTCAACTCGTCATCCGAGAGGTATATAACGATTGGTCGGCCCAGCGCGGGACCTTCTCGATCGCCCGGACCGACACCGTGGGCACCGCACCACCCCCGCTGACCCGCGAGGTGATCGAAAAACGTTATGCCGTGGCGGGTAAACAGCTGGTTCAGCGAGTCAAGACTTGGCTGCAGTTCCCGCAGTGGTTCTATACAGACAGCCCGGCCAACACGATGGTTCCTCCGCGCCTGACGCCGGGCGGGCTTGCTACCCAGTATTCGTCGGCGGGACAGTTCGACCTGGCCGAGGACCAGGCGCTGGTCATCACGTTGCCCGTCACCGACGCACCGTACCTCGGGTTCCAGCTGGGCAGCCTGTGGTACATCTCGTTGGACTACATCAACCATCAGACCTCACTGAACGGCACTCAGGCCCAAGCAGATCCAGACGGCATGATTCGCATCGTGGTATCTGACAGGAATCCGGGCGTCACCAACTGGGTGGAGACGCTGGGGCACCGCAAAGGTTTTCTGCAGTTCCGCTGGCAGCGGGTCTCGCGCGAGTTGAGCGATGCCGACGGTCCGACCGTGGACCTTATCGAGGTCGACAAGGTGCCCGAGGCCCTGCCGTACTTCGAGTCGAACAAGATCTCCGAGGATGACTGGCGCGCTCGGATCGCGTTACGTCAGAAGTATATTGGCCGAAGGATGGTGGGATAGCGCATGCCTGTTTCCGGGCGGCTTTTGGATGGCAAGGTTGTTGTCATCAGTGGCGTAGGACCCGCGTTGGGAACCCGGCTGGCCCTTCGGTGCGCCGAAAGTGGAGCAGATCTGGTCCTAGCCGCTCGAACGGTCGAACGGTTGGAACACGTCGCCAAGCAGATCACCGAACTGGGTCGCCGTGCCGTGTCCATCGGCACCGACATCACCGACGAGGCTCAGGTGAGCAATCTCGTCGATGAGTCCATGAACGCCTACGGCAGAGTCGACGTGCTGATCAACAACGCCTTCCGAGTGCCCTCGATGAAGCCGTTGGCCAACACCACCTTCGAGCATATGCGTGAGGCAATTGAGTTGACCGTGTTCGGAGCGCTACGGATGATCCAGGGCTTCACCCCGGCCCTCGCTGAGTCCAAAGGCTCTGTGGTGAACGTGAACTCGATGGTCGTGCGTCATTCGCAGGCAAAGTACGGCGCGTACAAGATGGCCAAGTCGGCGCTACTGGCGATGTCGCAATCGCTTGCCACGGAGCTGGGTGGGCAAGGTATCCGAGTGAATTCGATTCTGCCCGGCTATATCTGGGGCGGTACGCTGGAGAGTTACTTCAGCCATCAGGCACGAAAGTACGGCACCACCGTCGATGAGATCTATCAGGCCACCGCGGCCTCCTCTGATCTCAAGCGCCTGCCCACCGAAGACGAGGTGGCTTCGGCGATCCTGTTCATGGCCAGTGACCTATCTAGCGGCATCACCGGTCAGGCTCTGGACGTGAACTGTGGGGAGTACAAGGCATGACTAAACCGCGCACGGATGTGGGCACCGTCGAGGATCTGCACAAGTCAGCGGTCAAGGCCTGTGGGCTTGATGACTTCGGCACAGACGACGACAATTACCGCGAAGCGCTTGGGGTGCTGCTCGAGTCGTTCCGCCGGGACGCTGACCTCACCGAGCTCGGAAGTAAGATGCACCGCTTCTTTGTCAGAAATGCCTTGGTTGCCCGGTTGGTTTCGGAAGCGGCGTTCAAGCAGAACCCTCAGCACGCAGAGGTGAGCATCCAGCGTCCGATCTTCGTGACCGGACTCCCACGCACGGGCACCACCGCCATTCACCGACTACTCACCGCCGACCCGGCACACCAAGGCCTTGAGCTCTGGCTCGCAGAATTCCCGCAGCCTCGGCCCCCGCGTGAAACGTGGTCGCAAAACCCCGTTTTCCAACAACTCGATGCTCAGTTCAGCAAGGCGCACAAGGAGAACCCCGACTACAC
>JAHZJB010000126.1 GCA_022601135.1 Actinomycetes bacterium
CGGGGCCGACAGCGAGACCCGGACGATGTTGGCGCCAGTGGCCTCGTCGCCCGTCAGTTTCAGCTCATCCAGCGACGGAGCCGACTGCAGCAGAGTCACGCCACCACCGGCGACGATGCCCTCCTCGACGGCAGCCTTCGCATTGCGGACAGCGTCCTCGATGCGATGCTTGCGCTCCTTGAGCTCCACCTCGGTGGCAGCCCCGGCCTTGATCACCGCAACACCGCCGGCCAACTTGGCCAGACGCTCCTGCAGCTTCTCACGGTCGTAATCGGAGTCGCTGTTGTCGATCTCGGCGCGGATCTGAGACACCCGGCCGGCGATGGCATCGGAGTCACCGGAGCCCTCGACGATGGTGGTCTCGTCCTTGGTCACGACGACCTTGCGGGCCTTGCCCAGCAACGAGATGTCGGCGGTCTCCAGCGACAACCCGACCTCTTCGCTGACCACCTGGCCGCCGGTGAGGATCGCGATATCCTGCAGCATCGCCTTACGGCGGTCACCGAAGCCCGGCGCCTTGACGGCGACGGACTTGAAGGTGCCCCGGATCTTGTTGACCACCAGGGTCGACAGGGCCTCGCCCTCGACGTCCTCGGCGATGATCAACAGCGGCTTGCCGGCCTGGATGACCTTCTCCAGCAGCGGAAGCAGATCCTTGACCGTCGATACCTTGGAGCTGACCAGCAGAATGTAGGGATCTTCCAGGACGGCTTCCTGGCGGTCGGCGTCGGTCACGAAGTAGCCCGAGATGTATCCCTTGTCGAAGCGCATACCCTCGGTCAGCTCGAGCTGAAGACCAAAGGTGTTGGACTCCTCGACGGTGATGACGCCCTCGTTGCCGACCTTGTCCATCGCCTCGGCGATCAGCTCACCGATCTGCGTGTCACCGGCCGAAATCGCGGCGGTGGCGGCGATCTGCTCCTTGGTCTCGACCTCCTTGGCCGACTTCAGCAGAACTTCGGTGACCTTTTCCACGGCCTTTTCGATGCCGCGCTTGAGGCCGAGCGGGTTGGCCCCGGCGGCAACGTTACGCAGACCCTCGCGCACCAGCGCTTGAGCAAGCACGGTAGCGGTGGTGGTGCCGTCACCGGCGACGTCGTCGGTCTTCTTGGCGACTTCCTTGACCAGCTCAGCGCCGATCTTCTCGTAGGGGTCCTCCAACTCGATCTCCTTGGCGATGGATACACCATCGTTGGTGATCGTGGGGGCACCCCACTTCTTCTCGAGGACGACGTTGCGGCCTTTTGGCCCCAACGTCACCTTTACCGCGTCGGCGAGGCTGTTGAGGCCCCGCTCGAGGCCGCGACGGGCCTCTTCGTCATACGCAATTGTCTTGGCCATTGCGAAGTGTTTCCTCCGGATCGGGGATGCACGTCTTGCTGGTCGGGCGCAGTGCCCGCGACGGACGGCCTGTGGTGTGCCCCGCAGGTGCGGCCCCAAGCCTCACCGTCCCGACCTAGCACTCGCCGGTCGCGAGTGCCAATGACATTCTTAGCACTCGCCTAAGGAGAGTGCAAGGTTGGCCCCCCGGGTCGACACGCGGCACCCGACGCGCCGAGCGCGGACGCCGGCACCGATCCCGCTGCCCTAGACTGCATTCCGGTCAGAGAGGAGTCATCGGGTGCGGGCTGACGCAGCGCCCAGCACCCGGGCGCTACGGGGCTGGCAACGACGGGCGCTGGTGAAGTATCTGGCCGACAAGCCGCGCGATTTCCTCGCGGTAGCGACCCCGGGATCCGGTAAGACGGCCTTTGCGCTGCGTGTCATCGCCGAACTCCTGGCCGAGGGCACCGTCGAGACCGTCACCATCGTGGTGCCGACCGAACACCTCAAGATTCAATGGTCCAGAGCCGCCGCAAGACTCGGTATCGCGCTGGACCCCACGTTCTCCAATTCCAATTCGCAGACGTCTTCCGACTACCACGGAGTCGTTGTCACCTACGCCCAGGTGGCCCACCACCCCACCCGACACCGGGTCCGCACCGAGAACCGCAAGACGCTGGTCGTCTTCGACGAGATTCACCACGGCGGGGACGCCAAGAGTTGGGGCGAGGCCATCCGCGAGGCTTTCGATGACGCAACGCGGCGGCTGTCGCTCACCGGCACACCGTTCCGCAGCGACGACAGCGCGATCCCGTTCGTCACCTACGCGCCCGACCGAGACGGCCTGCTCTGTTCGCAGGCCAATCACACCTACGGATACTCCGAAGCGCTCGCCGACGGAGTTGTTCGGCCGGTGATCTTCCTGGCCTACTCGAGCGAGTCCCGCTGGCGCGACAGCGCCGGCGAGGAACACGCCGCACGCCTGGGCGAGCCACTGACCGCCGAACAGACGGCCCGCGCCTGGAAGACGGCGCTCAACCCGGCCGGTGAGTGGATGCCCGCCGTGATCGCCGCGGCGGACATCCGGCTTCGTGGCCTCCGCGAACACATCCCCGACGCCGGTGGCATGATCATCGCCTCCGATCAGAAGGCGGCCCGCGCCTACGCCGAACTGCTGGGCAGCATTACCGGCGAGACGCCCACCGTGGTCCTCTCCGACGACAC
Organism: Actinomycetes bacterium; assembly: GCA_022601135.1. Taxonomy (GTDB): domain Bacteria; phylum Actinomycetota; class Actinomycetes; order Mycobacteriales; family Mycobacteriaceae; genus Mycobacterium. The sequence continues at coordinate 2,548 of JAHZJB010000126.1, forward strand.
GGACGCCTCGGACCGCATCTCGGATTTCGCCGCCGGAACCTCACGCTGGCTGGTGGCTGTGCGCATGGTGTCCGAGGGAGTCGACGTACCCCGGCTGGCAGTCGGGGTGTATGCCACCAGCGCAGCGACGCCGTTGTTCTTCGCGCAGGCGATCGGCCGGTTCGTGCGATCCCGGCGCCCCGGCGAATCCGCCAGCATTTTCCTGCCCTCGGTGCCCAACCTCCTGCTACTGGCCAGCGAGATGGAGGAGCAGCGCAACCACATCCTGGGCAAGCCGCACCGGGAGACGCTCGAGGATCCGCTGGACGCCGAACTCGCCGAGCAGCAGCGCGACCCACCCGGCGACGGGGACAACGGGATCGAGTATCTGGGCGCCGACGCCGAACTCGACCAAGTGATCTTCGACGGCTCGTCGTTCGGCACCGCCACCCCAGCCGGCAGCGACGAAGAGGCCGACTTCCTCGGGATCCCCGGCCTCCTCGACCCGAATCAGATGCGCGAACTATTGCGGCGCAGGCAGGAAGAACAAATCACCAAACGCACGGCCAGCGGCGCCATACCGCGACCCTCGACCCATGGCCAACTGCGCGAGCTCCGCCGCGAGCTCAACACACTGGTATCGGTGGCCCATCACCGCACCGGCAAGCCGCACGGGTGGATCCACAACGAGCTACGGCGCATCTGTGGCGGTCCGCCAATCGCCGCGGCCACGACCGATCAGCTGCGCGAACGAATCGAGGCCGTCCGCGCTCTGGCGAGTTCGGCGTGAGGCCGTCGCTGAGCGCAGAAGACCATCCAGAATTCACCGGAGGCCCAGGAGTTCGGGCAGATCGGCCACCGAGTCGATGACGTGGTTCGGTTGCATGGCGAATTCGTCTACGGCCCAACGGTCCAGCGTGTCCTGGCGGAACTTGCCGGTACGCACCAGCACCCCGGTCATACCGACCACTTGGGCGGCGATGACGTCGTTGTTGAGATCGTCGCCCACCATGTACATCTCGTCGGGATCCACGCCGAGCCGCCCCGCTGCCGACAGAAAACCCTCGGGCGCCGGCTTACCGACCGCGATCGCCCTGCGCCCCGAGGTCTGCTCCATTCCGATCAGGTACATGCCGGTGTCGATCCGCAAACCGTCGGAGGTGGTCCATGCAGTACTGCGGTGCATAGCGACCACCGGCACCCCTTGGGTCATCCAGTCGTAGACCCACGACAACGTCAGGTGGCTGTAGGCCGGCCCGGCCCCACCGAGCAGCACGACGTCGGGGGTCTCCGGTGCTCGCCGACCGGTGAATTCGCTGGAGTCGACGATGTCGATCCCGGGCATGTCTTCGGCGATCTGTCCGCTGTTGACCAGGAAGCAACGGGCATCCGGGTAATGCTTGCGGACGTAGTCGGCGGTCAGCACGGCCGCCGTGATCACCTCCTCGGCACCGACGTTCATGCCCGAACCGGTGAGCAGTTCGGCGATCTGGGCGCGGCTTCGAGTGGTCGTGTTGGTCAGGTAGGCGCAAGCGACCTGACTGTCGGCCAACGTGCGCAGGGTCTCGGCCGCACCGGCGATCGGCTCCCATGAGGTCACCAACACGCCATCGATGTCGAAGAGCACCCCACCGATAGCCATGGTGCGACAGTAAACCGACGCGGGGCTCGCGCAAGTCGGACCCGTCCGGCCTGGGTAAAGCTAGCCGCGGGCCCACCGGGTGGCACCCACCCACGGAGACGTGGTCGCCGCGATGGACCACGCGATGTCGGCGGGCACATCGACGATCTCGTAGCGCTTCAGCCCTGCCGCGGTGGCGGCGATCAGCGTGGCGACCCCGGCCCTGCGCTGCAGCAGCGTCTGCGACACGGTCCACCCGACGATGCCCGCGGCCAAAACGCAGTCACGGCGCCGCTGCAGGCTTCCCGCCCGGGCCACCAGCCAGCCGTCACCCACCCGATGACCGAGCGAACGGGATCGATCGGCGGCCAGAAACATGCTGCCCAGCGTCACCATGGCCAGCACAGGCCACACCCAGACCGGCGCGCCGGCGAACGCGGTCAGGACCACCAGAGCGACGGCCACCACCGCGGGCAATGCCATCGCCCTGTTCCAGCGCCGGCGGGTCGCCACTGGTCCATGCGGCGTCAACGCGCCGGTGACCGCGCCCGGCTCGGCGATGAGATCGGCCAGTACCGACTCCGCCGTGCGCCGTGGGCAGGGCGGCAACAGCTGCGACGCCTCCCCCGCACCGGCGACACCGGTCATCACGGCATCCAGACGTGCGCCACCGAACATCCGCACCAACAGCGGTTCCCGCAGCGAGCCACCCCGCAACCGGCGCATATCGAAGGTGTGCTCGCGCACGCGGAGCAGACCATGGGACAGATGCAGAAGGTCGGCGTCCCGCCGCAACTCCAGGTTGGCGTAGCTCAGAAGTGACTGCGCCACCGACACCAGCACCGAGGCAATCAGCACGATCGACACACCGGCCAGCACGACTCCATCGCCCAAGCTCTGGAAGAGCGAATTACCCGCGCGGGCAACACCGGTATCCCGAAGGGCTGTGAAGACCCCCGTCTCGTAGACGACGCCGAACGTCGCCGCGACCATCACCAAGCCGGTGAACGTCAACGGGCTGTAGCGCAGCCACGACGGTTGCCAGCGGGCCAGCACCCGGCCCGGCGGCCCCGCGGGATCGGGCGGCGTCAGCGATTCGGCCAACAGGGTCGCCCGCAAGGCCGGCACCTCGCGGGCGGGCACGGCGTCGAGGGAAAACGAGATGTCGCCGGCGGTCTGCTGCCCGGTACTCACCCTGAGCACCGTCAGACCGAGCGCCCGGTGCAGCAACCGCGCGTCGGTGGACACCGAACGTATCCGATTGCGTGGCACCGAGAGGACCTTGCGCTGCAACAGCCCCGTGCGCAGCTGCACCTCGTCCGGACCGATGCGGTAGGTAGTGGTGAACCACCGGGCCAGTCCGAAGCCCACGATGAGGCTCACTCCGATCAAAGCCCAGACCGGGTTGCCGGTCGCGGACCCGAGCAGCACCGAACCGAGAAGTACCGGAAGCTGGCGGAGCACCTCGTGCACCGGGTGTACGAGCAGCATGCGCGGGCTCAGGCGCAGCCAATCCGGCCCGCGGGCCCGGGTCACGTCGCATCCTCGGCGCCGAGTGCGGCGATGTCGGTGAGCTGACCGACCACATCGTCGGCGACGTCGGTGTCCAGCGCGACGATACGCACCGCACCGGCTGACGAGGCAGTCGTCACCGTCACGTTGGACAACCCGAACACCCGATCCAGCGGACCCCGGAAGGTATCGACCGTCTGCACCCGCGAGATCGGGGCGATCCGCCGCTCCTGAACCAGCCAGCCCGATCGGGTGTACACCGCGGTAGCGTCCAGATCCCACCGGTGAACGCGGTATCGCCACAGCGGAACAACGACGACGAACACCACGATGCCGAGCACAGTTCCGGCCGCAGCCAGCGCGTGCAGCCAGATCATGCGGCGGTCCACCGCGAACCACACCGCCTGCACCACCACCACGAACAACCACGGAATCGCCGCCCCGATCGCCCACACCATCGGGGCCTTGCGGCTTGGCCGATGTGCCGGCTCACCCATTTCCATGTGTCGAGCATGGCGTATTCGCGCCGAAGTATGTTGAACTCATGAGCGGCAAATGGACCACCGCGGACATACCCGATCAGACCGGTCGGGTGGCAATCGTCACCGGCGGCAACTCCGGTATCGGTTACGAGTCCGCCGCGGTGCTGGCGGGCAAAGGCGCCCACGTCGTCCTTGCGGTGCGCGACCCGGACAGGGGCAGGGAGGCGGCCCGCCGCATCGAGCAGGCGCATCCGGGGGCCGGCGCCTCGATACAGCAACTCGATCTGACGTCCCTGGACAGCATCCGCGCCGCCGCTGACGACCTGCGCGCCGTCTACCCGCAGATCGACCTGTTGATCAACAACGCCGGGGTGATGTACCCGCCGAAACAGAACACTGTCGATGGCTTCGAATTACAGTTTGGCACAAATCATCTCGGGCATTTCGCATTAACCGGCCTGCTGCTCGACCACCTGCTTCCAGTCGAGGGGTCACGCGTGGTGACCGTCGCCAGCATCGCCCATGACATCCAGGGCGACATTCACTTCGACGATCTGCAGTGGGATCGGAGCTACAACCGCGTCGCCGCCTACGGCCAGTCCAAGCTGGCAAACCTCATGTTCACCTATGAACTGCAGCGCCGGCTCGCCCAAAAAGGGGCATCGACCATTGCTGTCGCCGCGCACCCCGGCATCTCCAACACCGAGCTGATGCGCCATATCCCCGGTTCCGGGCTGCCCGGCTTCAAGCAGCTCACCGGGCTGCTCACCAACAGCCCGCCCATCGGCGCGCTGGGAACGCTGCGGGCTGCAACCGATCCAGCGGTGCGGGGCGGTCAGTACTACGGTCCCGCCGGCTTCCGCGAATTGGTCGGCCATCCGGTCCTGGTGCGGTCCAAGGGCAAATCCCACGACGTCGCGGTGCAGCAGCGGTTGTGGTCGACGTCCGAGGAGTTGACCGGTGTGAGGTTCTGCGTGTGATGCGCTCCGTCGATGAGCATCGGCGGGTTGTCGCCGGGCTGATCTCCGCGCGACGGCCCGTCACGCTGCCGGTCAGTCACAGCACCGCAGCTCTGGGATTGGTTCTCGCCCAGGACGTGGTCGCTCCGTTGTCCCTGCCCGGCTTCGACAACTCGGCGATGGACGGATACGCCGTCCTCGTTGAGGACATCGCGACCGCGTCTGCGGACACCCCCGCGCGCCTTCCCGTCACCGAAGACATCCCCGCGGGCCGCACGGACATACCGACGATCACCGCGGGTACCGCGCACCGAATCATGACCGGTGCACCCCTGCCCGCCGGTGCTACGGCGGTGGTGCCGGTAGAGGCCACCGACGGCGCGACCGACACCGTCACGATTCGGATCTCCGCCCGGCCGGGCCAGCACATCCGCCGCGCGGGTGAGGACGTCACTGCGGGGACCACCGTGCTTCGGGCCGGTACCGTGATCACACCTGCCGCGCTGGGCCTTACGGCCGCGCTCGGCTTGCGTGAACTGACGGTGGTGCCGCGTCAGCGGGTGCTGGTGATGTCGACCGGAACCGAGTTGGTAGCACCGGGCACGCCGCTGCGGCCGGGCCAGATCTATGAGTCCAATGCGGTGATGCTGGCGGCCGCGGTGCGCGATGCCGGCGCCGAGGTAGTGGCGGCGCCGACGACCAGTGACGACGTCGATACGTTCCATGAGACATTGCGCCGCCATCTGCCCGATACCGACCTGGTCATCACCACCGGCGGTGTCAGCGCCGGTGCGTACGAGGTAGTCAAAGATGCCCTGGGGCACCTTTCTGACGGTCGAGTCCAGTTCGTCAAGGTCGCGATGCAGCCCGGCATGCCGCAGGGCGCTGGAATCCTGGATGACGCTGCCGGGACGCCCATCGTCACGCTGCCGGGCAATCCGGTCAGCGCACTGGTGTCCTTCGAGGTGTTCATCCGTCCCCCGCTACGCGCCGCCATGGGCCTGCCCGACCCCGACCGGCCGCGACGCACCGCCGTGCTGACCGAACGCCTGACCTCACCCCGCGGGAAACGACAGTTTCGGCGCGGCGTTCTGGAATCCGACACGGTGACCAGCTACGGGCCACCGGCGTCGCACCATCTTCGCTGGCTGGCCTCGGCGAACTGTCTGCTTGAACTCGACGAGGACACCGACGAGGTAGCCGCCGGGGAGCGGGTTCAGCTATGGGACCTCCGCTAGCGGGGCCTCACCCGTAGAATCGCTGCACGATGGCCAGACGCCCCGACCTCAGGACAGGCCCAGCGCGGCTGCTGGCGCTGATTCGTTCTTCCGTTCCACCGATGCACCCCGCCGGTCTGCCGTTCGTCGGCGCGAGCCTGGCGATCGCACTTGCGGGGCACCGGAACCGCCGGCTGCGCCGCATCGCGCTCGCCTCCGCGGCGGCCAACGCCGCGTTCTTCCGCCATCCGACTCGCACACCACCGACCCGACCGGGGCTGGCCGTCGCCCCGGCTGATGGACTCATCTGCCTGGTCGACGAGGAGATACCACCGAGTGAACTCGGCCTTGCCGCAACGCCGTTGCCGCGCATCAGCATTTTCTTGTCCCTCCTCGACGCCCACGTCCAACGGGCACCGCTCGGTGGCGAAGTCGTCGCCGTGATCCACCGGCCCGGGTTGTTTCTCTCCGCCGACCTGGCTGCTGCCAGCACGGACAACGAGCGCAACAGCATCCTCATCCGGTCCTCCACAGGGGCCGAGGTCGTCGCAGTACAGATCGCGGGCCTGCTCGCCCGCCGAATCGTCTGCACGGTGCATCCTGGCGACCAGATCGGGATCGGCGACACCTACGGGCTGATCCGCTACGGCTCGCGGCTGGACACCTATCTGCCGGTCGGATCCAGGATCCTGGTCGAAGTCGGCCAGCGTGCGCTGGGCGGCGAGACGGTATTGGCGGAGCTGCCATGATCAAGCCCCGTAGGCCCCGCATCAAAGGCCCCGTCATGAGCGTGCGAATCCTGCCCAGCGCGATGACGGTGGCCGCGATCTGTTTCGGGCTCAGCTCGGTCAAGTTCGCACTGGAGGGCCGTGCTACCGAGGCGATGGCTTTTCTGGCGATCGCTGCCATCCTCGACGCCCTCGACGGACGCGTTGCCCGGGCACTGAACGTTTCCTCGCGCATGGGCGCAGAGATCGACTCACTCGCCGACGCGGTGAACTTCGGTGTCGCACCGGCGTTCATCGTGTACGGGACGCTGCTGTCGGACTCACGGATCGGCTGGATCGTGGTGCTGCTCTACGCCGTGTGTATCGTGCTGCGACTGGCGCGCTTCAACGCCATGGCCAGCATCGACAAGCCCGACTACGAGAAGAAGTACTTCGTCGGCATGCCCGCCCCCGCCGGCGCCATCGGGGCGATCGGACCGCTGGCCGCCAAAATGCAGTTCGGCGACGGCTGGTGGACCTCGGAGCCCGCGGTCGTGATTTGGATGATCAGCATCTCACTGTTGGTGGTCAGCACCCTCCCGATGCGCAAGATCCACACCTTCTCCGTACCGCCTGCGATGGTCGCGCCGCTACTGGCGCTGCTGGCGATCGGCGTGGCCGCCGCGATTCTGTACGGCTACCTGGTGATCCTGGTGATCATCGTGGCCTACGTCGTCCACATCCCGTTCGCCATTCGCACCCGACGGTTCCTGGCCGCGCACCCGGAGGTGTGGGATGACAAGCCACGACAGCAACGCGCCGCGCGACGGGCTATCCGTCGGGCCCAGCCCCATCGCCGGTCGATGATGCGACTCGGCCTGCGCAAACCGCCGCGGAACTGACGTGCCCCCGTATCCGGGCGCGCAGCTCACGCTTACCGCCAGGCTCAACACCTCGGCACTCGACAACCGGCGCGGTGTGGTCCGCCTGCACCCGGAAGCCGTTGCCGCTTTGGGCATCAGGGAATGGGACGCGGTGTCGCTGACCGGTGGGCGCACTACCGCGGCGGTGGTCGGTCTGGCGCCCGCCGGCACGCCCGCGGGTACCGCTCTGCTCGATGACGTGACGCTGTCGAACGCCGGGCTACGCGAGGACACGGCGGTGCTCGTGACACCCGTCGTCGTGCAGGGCGCCCGGTCGGTCACGCTCAGCGGCTCCACCCTGGCCACCCAGTCGATCGCACCAGCCACGCTGCGACAGGCACTGTTGGGCAAGGTCATGACGGTCGGCGACACCGTCTCGCTGTTGCCCCGCGACCTCGGTCCGGGCACCTCGACATCGGCTGCCAGTGCCGCGCTGGCGTCGTCGGTCGGCATCACCTGGACCTCCGAATTGCTGACCGTGACGGATCTGGATCCCACCGGACCGGTCAGCGTACAGCCCAATTCGTTGGTCAGTTGGGGTGCATCAGCACCCCTGAATCCGACGGCCCGCGCCGATGAACCAACCGTGCCGCCGACCACACCGAGTGTCGCGTTCGACGACCTCAAGGGTGCTCACGTCCAGGCCGGCAAGCTGACCGAATGGCTCAAGCTGGCGCTCGACGAGCCAGAACTTCTCGAAACATTGGGTGCGGCAGCCAGTCTCGGTGTCCTGGTTTCCGGCCCAGCCGGAGTCGGCAAGGCAACCATGGTGCGCACGGTATGTGCGAACCGGCGATTGGTTGAGCTGGACGGCCCGGAGATCGGTTCTCTGGCCGCTACCGACCGGCTCGCCGCGGTTGCCGACGCTGTGGGGAAGCTGGGTGCCGTCGGCAGTGCCGGTGCCAGTGGGGGCGGGGTACTTCTCATCACCGACATCGATGCGCTTCTGCCGGTTACCGCCGAACCGGTTGCGGGCCTGATAATCGCCGAACTGCGCAAGGCTGTCGCCGCCAGGGGAATCGCCCTCATCGCCACCTCGGCCGTTCCGGACAACCTCGACGTCCGACTGCGAGCGCAGGATTTGTGCGACCGGGAACTCGGGCTGAGCCTGCCCGATGGCAACACCCGCACACAGCTACTCGATGTCCTGGTGCGCGGAGTGCCCTCGAAAGAACTGGATCTCAACGAGATAGCGCAACGGACACCGGGTTTCGTCGTCGCCGACTTGGCTGCCCTGGTCCGTGAGGGCGCACTTCGCGCCGCCGCCAGGGCCAGCCACGATGGGGCGCCGCCGGAACTCACACAGCAGGATCTGACGGGCGCTCTCAGCGTCATCCGACCGCTGTCCCGTTCGGCCACCGAAGAGCTGTCCATCGGTTCGGTCACCCTCGACGATGTCGGGGATATGGTTGACACCAAGCGGGCACTTACCGAGGCGGTGCTCTGGCCGCTGCAGCATCCCGAAACATTCGAGCGCCTCGGCGTGCAGCCACCCCGCGGCGTACTCCTGTACGGCCCACCCGGATGCGGCAAGACATACGTGGTGCGAGCGCTGGCCAGTTCGGGTCGACTGAGCGTTCACGCGGTCAAGGGTGCAGAGCTGATGGACAAATGGGTCGGCTCCTCCGAGAAGGCGGTGCGCGAATTATTCCGCCGCGCCCGAGATTCCGCGCCCTCACTGGTTTTTCTCGATGAGATCGACGCGCTGGCACCCCGGCGTGGACAGAGCTTCGATTCGGGTGTGGGCGACCGCGTGGTTGCCGCGATGCTGACTGAGCTCGACGGCATCGAACCGCTGCGCGACGTGGTCGTGTTGGGTGCGACGAACAGACCGGACCTCATCGATCCGGCATTGCTTCGGCCGGGCCGACTGGAGAAGCTCGTGTTCGTCGAGCCGCCCGACGCCGAGGCGCGCAGCGAGATTCTGCGCGCCGCAGGGAAGTCGGTGCCATTGGTCTCCGAAGGGCCGCAAGCCGTCGATCTGGACACGCTGGCCGCCGATCTCGACGGCTACAGCGCGGCGGACTGCGTGGCGCTACTGCGCGAAGCTGCACTCACGGCGATGCGCCGCTCCATCGACGCCGCCGACGTCACGGCCGCCGACGTCGCCACGGCGCGCGAAGCGGTGCGGCCCTCTCTCGATCCCACACAGGTCGAGGCATTGCGGGAGTTCTCCGCCACGCGTTAGCCCGGATCGCCGTACTCATCGAACCAATAGGCAAGCTTTCCCCGCCGGCTCACCGCACGCAGCCGTCGTTCAGCCAGCTCTCTCATCGCGGTGGTTGTCACGATCAACAACTCGTCACCGATCTCGAGGCGGGTGACCAGTTGCGGCACGAACGATTGGCCCGCCCGGATGATCAATGTGATGACGCTGGGGTCGGGCAGCCGCAGCTCCAACACTGTCACGTTGTGCAGCCGGGAGCCGGGCATCACCTTCATCGTGATCAGTTCGGCGTCCAACACGTCCAACGGCGCGGCGTCGACCTGGATTTCACGGGTCGTGTCGCGCGGGATGAGGTCGAGCCGCTCGGCGATGCGTCGCAGACTCGGCCCCTGCACCAGGGTGAACACCACAACGAGGATGAACACGATGTTCAGCAGCCTGGTGCTGCCGGGAACACCGGCGACCATGGGATAGGTCGCCAGCACGATGGGCACCGCCCCGCGCAGACCCGCCCAGGAGACGAATAACTGCTCCCGCCAAGGTATACGAAAACCGATGAGCGACAGGAAAACCGAAAGAGGGCGGGCGAGCAGCAGGAGCACCAGGCCCGCGACGATGGCCGGCACCGCCTCGCCGGGCAGTTCGTTCGGCGAGACCAGCAGACCCAGAATCACGAACAGCCCGATCTGGGCCAGCCAACCCGACCCCTCGGCGAAGGACCGGGTCGCCGAGCGGTGCGGCAGACCGGAGTTGGCGAGCACCACACCGGCGAGAAAGGCGGCGATGAACCCACTGGCATCCGCGGCACCGGCCGCCGCAAACGCGAGCATGCCCAGACCGAAGGTGGCCAGCGGGTACAGACCGGCAGCCGGCAATGCGATGCGCCGCAGTGCCATCGCCCCCAGGAAGCCGCAGCCTATTCCGATGGCGGCGCCGATCGCCAAATCCCACAGCAGCCGCACCGCTATCGCGCCTGGCTCGACCTGCAGCGGCAGCGCGCTGAACATCAGCACCAGGATGACGGCCGGAGCGTCGTTGAAGCCCGACTCCGCCTCCAGCAGGCCGCCTACTCGCCTGGGCAGCGGCACCACGCGAAGCACCGAGAACACCGCGGCAGCATCTGTGCTGGAGACGATGGCACCGAGCAACAGGGCCAGCTGCCAGTCCATCCCGAGTAGCCAGTGCGCCGCCGTTGCCGTCACCGCCATGCTGACCCCGACACCGACCGTTGCGAGCACCGACGCAGGAGCCAGTACCTTGCGAATATCGCTGAAACGGGTGGCCAGCCCGCCCTCGACGAGGATGACGCCCAGCAGGGCGGTCCCCAGATTCTGGGCCAGTTGTGCGCTGTGGAAGTTCAGTCCGACCCCGAGCTCGCCTACGAGCACGCCGACCCCGAGGAACAGCAATAGGCTGGGCAGGCCGGCTCCGGTGGCCAGCCTTGTCGTGGCAATGCTGGCCAGCAGCACGAGGCCGCCGAAGAACAGCGTCACGTAGAGCTGGTGCAGGCTCACCGGTGCAAGTAAACCAGGAGACATTCATGCGGATCGCGATAGCGGGGGCCGGCGCTATCGGCCGCTCCGTCGCCCAGGAACTGGTGGACTGCGGGCACAAAGTGCTGCTCATCGAAAAGGAGCTCACCCGCTACCGGCCGTCGACCGTGCCGGGCGCCGAGTGGTTTCTCGCCGACGCGTGCGAGGTCTCCTCCCTGGAGGAAGCCGCGATCCACATCTGCGACGTCGCCATCGCCGCCACCGGCGACGACAAGTCGAACCTCGCGATGGCGTTTCTCGCCAAGACCGAATTCGGCATCGACCGGGTGGTCGCGCGGATCAACGAGTCGAGCAACAAATGGCTCTTCACCGAGGCATGGGGCATCGACGTGGCGGTTTCCGCACCCGTCGCACTGGTCGCCGCGGTGGAGGGCGCGATCGACGTTGGGCACCTGGTGCGTCTGATGGATCTCGGGAAGGGGTCGCGAACGGGCTTGAGCCAGGATCCGCCCAACGTCGCCAAGCTAACCTTGCCGCCGGACAGTCGGCTGGTCGGCCAGCGGGTGCGCGACCTCGCGATCCAGAAAAACAGCGCGCTGGTGACAGTGCTGCGGGCCGATCGGCTCCTCATCCCCGAACCCGACGACATTCTGCGGGCCGGTGACGAGTTGCTCTTCATCTCCGGAGACCGCACCGTCGGGGAGGATTGCTGACACACCTGCCCTAGACTTGCCCGACAGCGTTGCCGAACCCGAGGAGACGGAGCCATGCTCGCCATCCTCGCTGCCCACGCGGTCGCCACGTTGTTGGCTCCGCTGCTCGTGTACCGCTGGGGGCGAACGGCCTTCTATCCGCTGGCCCTGGTGCCGCTCGGCTCCCTGGTCTGGGTCGCCCTGCACTGGCCGGGCGCTGATCAGGCGCAAGTCCTGGACCTGCCGTGGGTGCCCGAGCTGTCGATGAACATCACGCTGCGTTTCGATGCACTCGCCGCGATCATGAGCCTGCTGGTCCTCGGGATCGGTGCGCTGGTGCTGTTCTACTGCGCTGACTACTTCCGCCACGCCGACGGCAGCAGAGAGAAACGGCTCCCCAGTTTCGCCGCTGAACTGGTCGCGTTCTCCGGCGCCATGTTCGGCCTGGTCACCAGCGACAACATGCTGGTGCTCTACGTGTTCTGGGAGACCACGACCGTGTTGTCCTTCCTGCTGGTCGGGCATTACGCGGAACGGTCCACCAGCCGTCGGGCAGCCACCCAGGCACTGCTGGTCACGACCTTCGGTGGTCTGGCGATGCTGGTCGGCATCATCGTGCTGGCCAACATCACCGGCACCTACCTGCTGTCCGAGCTGATCGCCGATCCACCGACCGGCGTGGCCGCCTCGGTGGCGGTGGTGCTGATACTCGTCGGTGCGCTGTCGAAGTCGGCGATCGTGCCGATGCACTTCTGGCTGCCCGGCGCGATGGCCGCCCCGACACCGGTGAGCGCCTATCTGCATGCCGCGGCGATGGTCAAGGCCGGCGTCTACCTGATCGCGAGGATGACGCCGGGATTCGCCGACTCCCCCGTATGGCGACCGACCGTGCTGACGCTGGGACTGCTGACGATGGTGCTGGCGGGCTGGCGGGCCATCCGCGAGTACGACCTGAAGCTGATTCTGGCGTTCGGCACCGTGAGCCAACTCGGCCTGATCACCGTCATGGTGGGTGCGGGCGGCAGCGAGATGATGTTGGCCGGTCTGGCAATGCTGTGTGCGCACGCCATGTTCAAAGCCGCGCTGTTCATGGTCTGCGGGATCATCGACCACACCACCGGCACCCGCGACATCCGCCGGCTCGCTTGGCTGGGCGACCGCAACCGGACGCTGCTGATCATCGCGGCGGGCGCCACGGCGAGCATGGCCGCCTTGCCGCCGTTCTTCGGGTTCGTCGCCAAGGAGGCCGACCTGGAGACAGTGCTGTACAGCCCGACGCTGGGTGCCGCGGCCCCCGTCGTCCTCACCGGCATCGTGGTCGGCTCGGTATTGACCACGGTGTACAGCCTGCGGTTTCTGGTTGGCGCGTTCGGCCGCAAGGGCAGACCCGGGCCCAGCACCCGAGTCGCCGAGATGCACCGGCCCAGCGCTGCATTCCTGGCGCCGCCGGCCGTGCTATCGGCGGCCGGGCTGCTGTTCGGCCTGTGGCCGTCGGGGCTGGACAACATTCTGGACGACTACGCCGACACGGTCCCCGATCCTGCCGGCTACGTCGCCGACTACTACCTGGCCCTGTGGCACGGTTTCACCCTGCCGCTGGCCCTGTCGGGACTCGTGCTGACTGTCGGCATCGCGGTTTACCTCGGTCGCGCCCGGCTGAGCCACGCCCGGATTCGATTCCTGCCGCTGGGCAATGCCGACCGCATCTACGACGCCGTGCTGCGGGGCGCCGACGTGATGTCGGTGCGGCTGACGGCGGTCACCCAGCGGGGCTCCATCCCGGCGACGCAGTCGGTAATCCTGGTGACGCTGGTGCTGATGCCGGTCACGGTCCTGGCCCTGGGAGCCCGCGACCGACCCGAGTTCGAATTGTGGGACTCCTCGGCCCAGGTAGTGGTCGGGCTACTGATGCTCGCCGCCGCGCTGGGCGCGACCGTGATGCGTAACCGCCTGGCGGCGGTGCTGCTGGTCGGCGTGACCGGATACGGGTGCGGGGCGATCTTCGCGTTCTACGGCGCCCCCGATCTGGCTCTCACGCAATTCCTGGTGGAGACACTGACCCTGGTTATGTTCGTCCTCGTGCTGCGCACCCTTCCCGCCGAGACAGGGGCTGCCGACATCAAGCGGTTCCGTGTTCCGCGCGCCGCCCTCGCGCTCGCGGTCGGGGCAACGGTCACGGTTCTCGCCTCGTTCGCGATGGCAGCCCGCACCGGCAGGTCGATCGCAGATCTGTTGCCCGAAGCCGCGTACCTGCGCGGCCACGGGTACAACGCCGTCAACGTGCTGCTGGTCGACATCCGCGCGTGGGACACGATGGGCGAGGTCGCGGTGCTGCTCGTTGCCGCGACGGGCGTTGCGTCCATGGTGTTCCGCAGCCGCCGGTTCGGCGCGGCACCCAGGATTCAGGATCTGCGCATGTCGGAAAGACCCGATGCCGGCGAGCCCCCGGAGTTCACGAAGAACAGCCCCGCCGTTGGCGAGACGACCTGGCTGCGGGGCAGCGGATTGCGTGACCCACGGCACCGGTCGCTGGTGCTCGAGGTCGCCACGCGGCTCATCTTCCCGGTGATGATGGTGCTTTCGGCGTACTTCTTCTTCGCCGGGCACAACACGCCCGGCGGCGGCTTCGCGGGCGGGCTGATGGCCGGCCTGGCGCTGGTACTGCGCTACCTCGCAGGTGGCAGATACGAGTTGGGCGAGACGCTGCCCCTGGACGCGGGCAAGATCCTCGGCGCCGGGTTGACCCTGACCGCCGGTACCGCCGTTGCCTCGCTGCTGGCCGGTGCGCCCGCACTGTCGTCAGCCCTGATCGAGGTCGACGTGCCGGTGCTGGGCACCGTCAAGTTCGTCACCGCCCTGTTCTTCGACCTCGGCGTGTATCTGATCGTGGTCGGTCTGGTGCTCGACGTGTTGCGCAGCCTCGGAGCCCGCATCGACACCGAAATCGACACCGAGATGAGCGAACTGGAACGCAAGGCGGTGAACCAGTGACCACCTATCTTTTTCCTCTCGTCGTCATCGGCGGCCTGACCGCCACCGGGGTCTACCTATTGCTCGAACGGAGCCTGACCCGAATGCTGTTGGGGCTGTTGCTGATCAGCAACGCGATCAACCTGCTGATCCTCACGTCCAGCGGCCCGCGGGGCAACCCCCCGGTGCGCGGACGTGTCAGTGCCGGTGAGACGACGACAGCGGATCCGTTGGCACAGGGGCTGATCCTGACCGCGATCGTGATCACCATGGGTATCGCAGCCTTCGTGCTGGCGCTGGCATACCGGTCCTATCGCCTCAACACCGTCGAGGTAGTCGGCAACGACCCCGAGGACACCAGGGTGTCGAGGCTGACCGGCAAGGAATCCGACGACGACAGCACACGCCGCGGACCCGACCTCTCCCGCGATACCGACCTGCCTGACGAACTCGACGCACTCCCCGGGTACGAGGGGTCCAGATGAGTTCCGCGCTGACACCGCTGCCGGTGCTCATCCCGTTGCTCGCCGCGGCGATGACGCTGGTCGCCGGCCGCCGGCCGCGACTGCAGCTTGTCATCACCTTGCTGGCGCTGTCGGTGGTTGTCGTCGTGTCGGCCGCTCTGGGGTATCTCGCCGACCGCGACGGCACGATCGTGTTGCAGGTCGGCGGCTGGGGCCCCACCGAGCCCGGCATGGGGCCGTTGGGTATCACCCTCGTGGTCGACCGATTGTCGGCTCTGATGCTGGTGGTGTCCTCGATCGTGATGCTCGCCGTGGTCTACTACGCCATCGCTCAGGGCATCCGCGATGGTGATGAGCGCCAGCCGGTCTCGATCTTTCTGCCCACCTATCTGGTGCTGTCGGCAGGCGTGTGCATGGCCTTTCTGGCCGGCGATCTGTTCAATCTCTTCGTCGGCTTCGAGGTGTTGCTGAGCGCCAGCTTCGTGCTGCTCACCATTGGCGCCAGCAAGGAGCGCGTCCGGGCGGGCATCGCCTACGTGATGGTGTCGATGGTCTCCTCGATGGTGTTTCTGCTGGGCATCGGGCTGGTGTACGCCGCGACCGGAACGCTCAACATGGCGGAGTTGTCGGTCCGGCTCGCCGACGTCTCGGACGGAACCCGCGCGGCGCTGTTCGCCGTTTTGCTGGTCGCGTTCGGGATCAAGGCTGCGGTGTTTCCGCTGTCGGCATGGTTGCCGGACTCCTACCCGACGGCCCCCACGCCCGTCACTGCCGTCTTCGCCGGCTTGCTCACCAAGATCGGTGTCTATGCGATCATCCGCGCGCATTCGCTGCTGTTCCCCGGCGGTGAAATGGACAACCTGCTACTCGTGGCCGGGCTGCTGACGATGGTGGTCGGCATCCTCGGCGCGATCGCCCAGAGCGACATCAAGCGACTGCTGTCCTTCACCCTGGTCAGCCACATCGGCTACATGGTGTTCGGCGTCGCCCTGTCAACCGAGCTCGGGATGTCGGGCGCCATTTACTATGTCGCGCACCATATCCTGGTTCAGACGACGCTCTTCCTGGTTGTCGGTCTGATCGAGCGTCAGGCGGGGGCCTCGGCGTTGCAGCGCCTGGGCGGCCTCGCTGCGGCCAGCCCCTTGCTTGCCTTCGTCTTCGTCGTCCCGGCCCTCAACCTGGGCGGTATACCTCCGTTCTCGGGCTTCATCGGGAAAGTGGCACTGATCGAGGCAGGCACGCAGGTGGGATCCGTGCTGGCCTGGACCCTGGTGGCAGGCAGCGTCATCACCAGTCTCCTGACCCTGTATGTGGTGGCCCGGGTGTGGACGAAGGCATTCTGGCGTTCGCGCGCGGACGCACCCGAGGGCCACCTGTCGGCGGCCGCACCCTCGACGCTGGTGGACAACACCGAGGCTGTCACGGACATCGACCTTGCCGACCGCGACGACGTCGGTCGGATGCCGGTCGGCATGCTGCTGCCGACGGCCGGGCTGATCGCAGTCGGCCTGTCGATGTCCGTGCTGGCAGGCCCGATCTTCGCGTACAGCGAACGCGCCGCCGCCGAAGTCCTCGATCGAGGCCGGTACATCAGCGCTGTCCTCGGGGAGTTGGAGCGATGAGCGCTCGCGCGAAGAGCAGACGACCAGCGATGAGCGCTCGCTTGAAGATCAGACGACAAAGGAAAAGGACCGCGCTGCGGGTATGGATCCTGTGCTGGCTCATTCTGGTGTGGGTGTTGTTGTGGGGCAGTGTTTCTGCGGCGAATATCCTCTCGGGGCTGGCGATCGCGTTGATCATCACACTGTTCCTCCCGTTGCCGCCGGTTCCCGTTCAGGGCCGGTTTCATCCGCTCCCATTGCTGCGTCTGATACTGAATGTGGCCTACTCCCTGGTGGTGTCCTCGGTGCAGGTGGCGGCACTGGCGCTCAGGCCGGAACCGCCGATGTCGGCCGTGGTGCGGGCACAGCTGGCACTCAAGTCGGATCTGGTCCTCGCCCTGGCGGTCAACATTCTCAACCTCACGCCCGGAACCATTGTGCTCGAGATCGATCAAGCCCGCCGGATGATCTACGTGCATGTGCTCGATGTGAGATCCGACCCCGAGGTGCAGCGTTTTCGCCAGCGTCTCGACAGACTCCAGAAGCTCCTGATTTCGTCGTTCGAACGCGACGCCGACTGGACACCGACGGCGCAGAGGGGGACCGGCGGATGAACGTCGTATTGGTCATTGCCGGGGCGATGCTGGCGGCGGCAGCGGTTGCCACCATGGTCCGAATGCTGATGGGTCCCAGTACGCTGGACCGACTGGTCGCGCTGGACACCCTTGTCGCGGTGACGATGTGCGCCATCGGCGCCTGGGCGGCATTCAGCCTGGACAGCACCGTGACCTACAGCCTGACTGCGCTGGCGTTGATCTCGTTCGTCGGTTCGGTCAGTGTCGCGAGGTTCCGAGTACCCGACACCGACACCCCGACCGGCGAGGGGACGAGGCGATGAGCGCCCTCGACATCGTCGCCAGCGTATTGATCCTCAGCGGGTCGGCCCTGGCGCTGACCGCCGCGATCGGCGTCCTGCGCTTTCCCGACACGCTGTCGCGAATGCACGCCGCGACCAAACCTCAGGTGCTCGGTCTGTTGTTGGTGCTGGCGGGCGCCGCGGTCCGGTTACGCGGGTACTCCGACGTCGGCATGCTGATCCTTACCGGCATGTTCACTCTGATCACCGCGCCCGTGATCGCCAACCGCGTCGGCCAACTGGCCTACCGCGAACACAACGTGCGCGACGACTTGCTGACCGCTGACGCGATCGAGGAGTCGGCCGCTGAGCCGGAGACCGGCACGCGTTAGGTCGCGATGTTGAAGACCCACACCGCGAGCGTGGTGGTGGCGACGCTGATGAGCAGGATCGAGGCCAGGTTGAGCCAGATCCCGCCCTTGAGCATGTGGCCGATGCTGACGTAGCCGCTGCCGTAGGCGATGGCGTTGGGCGGGGTAGCTACCGGGAGCATGAACGCACACGTCGCCGCGAGTGCGACCGGGATGGTGAGCAACAGCGGGTCCTGGCCGATGCCCACCGCGACTCCGCCGATCACCGGAAGGAACGTAGCCGCGGTGGCGGTGTTGCTCGTCAGCTCGGTCAGGAAGATCACCACGGTCGTGACCAACCCGACGAGGAGCAGAATCGAGAGTCCCTGCAGACTCTTGGCCTGGGCACCGATCCACTCGGTGAGTCCCGATGAACTGAATTGCGAGGACAGCGCGAGACCGCCACCGAACAACAAGAGCACCCCCCACGGGAGTTGTGCCGCAGTGGCCCAGTCGAGCAGTCGCACGCCGAGTTTCGACCCCGCCGGAAGGATGAAGAGCAGCAGCCCGGCACCCACCGCGATGCCGGCGTCCGAGACGGGTGGCTTCTCCCAGATCAGCGGAAAGGCGATCCAGCTCAGCGCGGCCAGGAGGAAGACCATCAACACCCGCCGCTCACCCCGCGAGGGTGCTCCGAGCTTCTCCAACTCGCTGTCGAACAGCTCCTTGCCGCCGGGAATCTCCTTGATCTCCGGCCGGAAGATCACCTTGGCCAGCAGCAGCCAGGTGAGCACCAGAAGGACGGCGGCGAGCGGAAGACCCAGCAGCATCCACTGGCCGAAGCCGATGGTGATGTTCTGCTCGTCCTGCAGGTAGCCCACCAGCAACGTGTTCGGCGGGGTGCCGATGATCGTCGCCAGCGAGCCGACCGACGCCGAGTAGGCGATGCCCAGCATCAGCGCGGTGCCGAAGTTGGAGTCCTTCACCTGCTGCTGGACTTCGGCGTCGCGGTCGTCCGCCGCCACCGTACCGGTCAGGATCAGAACCGAGACACCGATCGGCACCATCATCACGGCGGTCGCGGTGTTCGAGACCCACATGCTGAGGAAGGCCGTGGCAAGCATGAAACCGGCGATCACCCGGGTCGCACCGGTGCCCATTGCCCGCACGGTGAGCAACGCGATGCGCCGGTGCAGGTTCCATCGCTGCATCGCCAGCGCGATGAGGAATCCGCCCATGAACAAGAAGATGATGCCGCTGCCGTAGAAGGCGCCGATGTCAGAGACACCCACGTCGTCCACGAGCATGGGAAAGACGAGCAGCGGAAGTAAGGCGGTCGCCGGGATCGGGATCGCTTCGGTCATCCACCAGAGGCCCATGAGAACGGCCATGCCCGCGGTGACTTTGGCGGCGTGGTTCAGGTCATCAGGGAGTACCAGGTAGACCAGGACCGCCAGAACGAGACCGGCGCCGAAACCCACCCAGCGTCGGCGGAACGTCGAAATGCTCTCGGCCGGCGCACGTTCCCCCGCACTGGACATCCATCACTCCTCCGAGCCTCACTCCGACAGCTGAAACTCCACCATGGCGACGACGGTGTCGACCGCCTCGGACAGCGCCGCCACCCGTTCGGCGGCGGTCGGCGCCGCGAGCACCGCATACCTGTCGGCCTGGCCCAAAGGTAGCCGAACGGCCAAGGCGTACAACCATAGTGCAATATCGCCGGACTGGTCGGCGCCGCGTACGATGTCGCGTCCATTCACCTCGCGGCCTCGCACCGCGGCCACGCGCTCGAACAGAGCGACCATCCTGTCCTCGATGTCCCGGATAGCGGCGACGTCGACGGGGGCGCCCGGTTCATCCGGCCACAACTCCACCGCCGCTTGTGGGTACGGATCGTCCGGCTGCCATTCCAGGACCCGGAACCGCTCCCCCATCACGCATTCCAGCCGGTATCGGCCCGCGCCCAGATCGGCGTAGTCGCTGATGTGGGCCACCGCGCCGATATCGCTTCGGGCGTCATCGCCGCCCACCTCCCGGCCCGCGGCGATCAACACCACGCCGAACGCCGGATCGTCTGCTGCCAGACAGGTCTGCACGAGTGCCGAATATCGCGGCTCGAAGATTCGCAGCGGCAACTGCTCGCCGGGCAGCATCGCCACTTCCAGCGGGAACATCGGCAGCGTCGGCATGCTCAGATGACCAACTCGCCCACCAGTGCGTCTACGACACTTCGCAGGTCCCCGTCGTGCTCTTCGGCGACCCTGCGCTGCCGCTGATAGGACGCACCGGTTCGATAGATGTCGGCGACGCGCGCGAGCTCGTCAACACACGACAGCGATTCCGCTACCGGCAGCAGCCGGTCCACCACTGTGTCCAGGTCCTCGGTGACCAGTCGTTCGTTGCTGTCCGCGTCGAGAATGATGATGGCATCCAGGCCATAACGGGCGGCCCGCCATTTGTTCTCCTGGACGTGCCACGGCGGCATCACCGGCAAGGTCTCCCCGGCATCCAGCCGACGATCCAGGTCGACGACCAGGCAGTGGGTCAGCGCGACCAGGGCCGAGAGTTCGTGAAGGTTCGACACCCCGTCGAAGATCCTGACCTCGACGGTACCCAGATGCGGGGAAGGTCGTACATCCCAACGGATCTCGTTCATATGGTCGATGATGCCGGTCTTCTTCTGATCGCTGACGAAACCCTCGAACTCGCGCCACTCCTGGAAGTGAAAGGGCAGCCCGGCCGTGGGCAACTGCTGAAACATCATGGAACGATTGCTGGCGTAGCCGGTGTCCTCGCCGTCCCAGAACGGAGACGATGCCGACAGCGCCAGCAGGTGGGGGTACTGGTTGAGCAGCGACGTGACAATCGGCATCACCTTGTGCGCCGAGGACACTCCCACGTGCACGTGCACGCCCCAGATCAGCATCTGTCGGCCCCACCACTGGGTGCGTTTGATCAGTTCGGCGTATCGGGGGGCGTCGGTGAACTTCTGAGCTGACCACTTCGCGAACGGATGCGTGCCTGCGCAGAACAACTCCATGCCACGCCCGCGGACGATGTCGCGCACCGGACGCAACGACGACCGCAGGTCCTCCATCGCCTCTCCGGCGTTTCCGCAGACGCCGGTGACGATCTCGACGGTGTTGCGCAGCAACTCCTTGTGCAGGTGCGGAGTCTCGCCGAGGTCGGCGATCACCGAGGCGGCTTCATTGCTCAGATCGCGGCTCTGGGCGTCGACCAGAGCGAACTCCCACTCGACACCGACGGTGCGCCCGGGCGACCCGACGAAGTCGATCCGGTTACTGGCCTCGCGATCAGGACCGAGCGATGACACCACAGGCCACCCGAGCTCCGGCGTCGCCGGTCGCCAGGGTGGTCTGATCCGGTGGCGGATCGCCGTTGACCTGCTGGTAGCGCTCCGGCGGGATGTTGGCGAAGTTGTCGGCCTGCTCGTGGATGATGATCGCGGTGCCGGCACCGTCGAGAAGTCCGTCGGCCGTGAAGGCGTCGCTGGTGGTCACCAGCATTGCCGAACCGTCGTCGCGGACCTGTAGCGAACTCAAATCCCCGCTGGCGGGGTGCCCGGTCTGTCCCGGCATCTGGAAATGGCCCCCGGCGGAGTTGAAGTTCCCCGGAGCACCACCGGTCGGTGCGACGGAGTCTGCCTCACACTTGCCCACCGTGTGGATGTGCATCCCGTGGAATCCGGGGGCCAGCTGACCACTGACCGTGGTTTGCACCGTGACGGTGGCGAAGCCGTCCGCGAATTCGATGTCCGCGGTCGCGACGGTGGTGCCGTCGGCCAGCTTCATATCGGCGGTGAGGGTCTCACCGCCGGACGCCGAACTGCCGTGCCCCGAACCGTGCTCACCGGGCGACGCCGTCGGCGACGGTGACCCGGTCCAGATCGGCGGTGTGGTGCCGGGCGACGTGGCGACGGGCTCGTACGGAGTGCAGGCGGCCAACGCGAGTGCAGGCGCGGCGAACAGGGTAACGGCGGCGACGGTCCTGAGCATGACCAAGAGCCTAACCGGTAACCGCCACGACCACTCCCGGTGGCTGGTCAATGAGTTCGGGAACGCGCGGAGCGACCGGCGCCTCGAGCAACCGGCCGACTTCCTCTGCGGCCTGCTGCTCACCCGGGGCGTCGCTGAAATACACCGTGGTGACAGGCGTTTCCGGCAATACCAGGTTGCCCGTCTCGGTGACATTCCAGCCGGCTTCCCGGAGGCGATTGGCGGTGGCCTCCGCGGCCCCGGCGATATCGGCGATGTTGAACACCCGAACGTCGGGCCGGGCGGGTTCCGCAGTCGTGGTCGTCGTGGTGGGCGTACTTGTCGCGGTCGTAGCGACGATCGAGGAATCGTCGTCGTCGGAGTCGCCACCCCGCATCGCCTGGAACCCCACGAGCAGGAACACCACGCCGAGGAACAGCAACACCATCACCATGGCACGGAGGGGCAGCCCCGAAGATTCTCGCTGGTTCATTGGCGCCTACTGTATCGACTTGCCCGACCGGCCGGGGAACCTCAAGTGACGTCGAAACCTAGCCGACGGGCGGCGCGGGCTTTCTGCCGACTCGCCCGGAGCCGCCGCAGCCGTTTGACCAGCATCGGGTCCGCAGCCACTGCCTCGGGACGATCGACCAGCGCATTGAGCACCTGGTAATAGCGGGTCGCCGACATGGAGAACAGTTCCTTGATGGCGTCCTCTTTGGATCCCGCGTACTTCCACCACTGCCGCTCGAAGGCGAGGATGTCGTGCTCGCGTCTGGTCAGCCCGTCCGCGGGAGCGGAGTCGTCTCCGCAGTGATCAGTCCGCGCGATGGCGCCGTCCATTTCGCTTCCTGGACCCTTCCGACACTCGAAAATGACATCGCTGTGGTTCGGCCCGTATTCAATCACGGCTTGGTCACCATGGGCGTCACCACTGCCGCGAGTCGGCTCACTAAGCTTGCCGAGCATGGCCGTAGTACCCATCCGCATCGTAGGAGATCCCGTCCTGCACACCGCGACCGAGCCGGTGCCCGTAGGCGAGGACGGCTCGCTGCCCGCTGATCTCTCCGATCTGATCACCGACCTCTACGACACGATGGATGCCGCCAACGGTGTCGGGCTGGCCGCCAACCAGATCGGTGTCGCCCGGCGGGTCTTCGTCTACGACTGCGCTGACGAGCGCGGAATGACTGCCCGGCGTCGCGGCGTGGTCATCAACCCGGTGCTGGAGACGTCCGAGGTGCCAGAGACCATGCCCGATCCCGACGACGACGACGAGGGCTGCCTGTCGGTGCCCGGTGAATCGTTCCCGACCGGCCGGGCCGAGTGGGCGCGGGTGACCGGTCTGGACGCGGACGGGATCCCGATCACGCTCGAGGGAACGCAACTGTTCGCCCGGATGCTGCAGCACGAGACTGGCCACCTCGACGGCTATCTCTACCTCGACCGCCTCGTCGGGCGACATGCCCGCAGTGCCAAGCGGGCAGTCAAGTCGCACGGCTGGGGCGTGCCCGGACTGTCCTGGATGCCGGGCCAGGATCCCGATCCGTTCGGCCACTGAACGATGCGGGAACGGCCGGCTCTGGGTTCGCGCGTCAGCCTGCGGTACCGGCTGCCGGCGGGGTCGATACCGCCGCACACCGACGTGGTCGGACACCTGGTGGAGATCGGCCCGACCGTGCGGGTGCGGACCCGGCACGGGGACGTCGTCGACGTCGAACCCGAGGATGTGCTGGCGGTCCGGGTGGTACCCGAGATTCCGGTACGCACCGGCGACATCCGCAACCTTGAGCACGCCGCAGCCCTCGGCTGGCCCGGCATCGAACAGCAGTGGCGGGACGGTTGGCTGATGCGGTACGGGCGGGGCGCTACCCGTCGTGCCAATTCCGCAGTGCCGCTGCGCTTTACCTCACATGAGCAGCTCGTCGAGGCGGCGGACTGGTACGCGGCCAGGGGGGTTCCCGCGCTCATCTCAGCGCCGGATCGGTTGTTCAGGGTTCCCGCGGGGGTGCCGGTGGATGCCGAAACCCTGGTCATGGCAGGCGATCTGCCCAACGTGACGATGCCTTCACCCGGTGCAGCGAACGTGACGCTATCGTCACAACCGAGCATGGCGTGGAAAGCGATCAATCCTCGCGACATAGCCGACGACGTGCTCACCGCCGTCGTTGACGGCGAGGTCGCCTTTGATGAACTTGCCGGTGTGGTGGCGGGCCGCGCGGCGGTGACGGATGCACCCGACGGCACCCGGTGGGCCGGGTTGTCCGCGGTGCATGTCTCCGAGCCGGCCCGACGTCAGGGGGCGGCCCGCACGCTGTGCGCCGAGTTGCTGGACTGGGGGCGCAGACGCGGGGCGACCCGCACGTACGTCCAGGTGGTTGCCGACAACGAACCGGCCCGTGCGCTCTACGCGTCGATGGGATTCGGGGTGCACCACCGTTCTCGCTACGTGCACGCCGAGGACCTGCTGGACAGACACCCCTCGTAGGGTTTACCCATGCGGCTGGCCACCTGGAACGTCAATTCGATCCGCACCAGGGTCGACCGCGTCACCGACTGGCTGCAGCGCGCCGACGTCGACGTGCTGGCGATGCAGGAGACCAAGTGCTCCGACGGCCAGTTCCCGACCATGCCGTTCGCAGCCCTGGGCTACGACGTCGTGCACTGGGGCCTCAACCAGTGGAACGGGGTGGCCATCGCCTCGCGGGTCGGCATCGAGGACGTCGCGGTGGGTTTCGATGGCCAACCGCCGTGGAGCGCCCTGCCCGACGTGGCGGCC
This sequence comes from Actinomycetes bacterium, assembly GCA_022601135.1. GTDB lineage: Bacteria > Actinomycetota > Actinomycetes > Mycobacteriales > Mycobacteriaceae > Mycobacterium. Next base: position 27,318 of record JAHZJB010000126.1, read on the forward strand.
ACCGCCGAAGCCCGGGCACTGGGCGCCACGTGCGGTGGGGTTCGGGTGTGGAGTCTCTATGTTCCCAACGGCCGTACCGTCGACTCGGCCCACTACCTCTACAAACTGCAATGGCTTGCCGCCCTGCGGGAAACAGCCGCCTCGTGGCTGAGAGATGCCCCCTCGGCGCCGATCGCCCTGGTCGGTGATTGGAACATCGCCCCCACCGACGAGGACGTCTGGGACACCGAGTTCTTCCAAGGCAGCACACACGTCACCACGGCGGAACGGGCGGCGTTCGAATCCATCGTGGACACCGGGTTCACCGATGTCGTGCGCCCGTTCGCACCGGGGCCGGGGGTGTTCACCTACTGGGATTACACCCAGCTGAGATTCCCGAAGAACCGCGGCATGCGGATCGACTTCATCCTGACCTCCGCAGCGCTGGCCGCGCGGGTCAACCAGGCCGAGATCGTGCGTGACGAGCGCAAGGGCAAGCAACCCAGCGACCACGCCCCGGTGCTGGTGCAATTCGCGGACTAGCGTCGCAGCTGCTGCCCGGTTCAGCGGCAGCGGACAGCACGGAGAGCCCCGTCATGCCGATCGCGTCGGCCGGCCAGGCCACCGCGACCATGCGGCTAGGGCCCCCAGATAAGGAGGTCCTCCATTCCGTTGTTCATCGTCACGGTGGTTGGCGCGGGGCCCGTGACATCGAAGTAGATCTTGCCCGTGGATTCTTGACCTTCGGCGATGGTGGCTCCGCTGATGCCGTCCGGGCTGGCGACTTCCCAGAGCACCCGATACGCCGCTTCGTTGGGTGCGACGGCGTTGAACTGCGAGATGCCGGGGGTGACGCTGCCCCGGTCGGCCTTGACGGTGGCGGTGGCTTCCCAGACCTGGCCGGCCACCGGGTAGCCGGGCATCACCGCCGTGCTGGGTTTGAGGTCACTGACCGTCCAGCTGAGGACGACCTGGCCAACGGAGTCGGTCATCGTCAATTCGCTACCCAGTTTGCCCGCGATGGGATAGGCCGAAGCAACCGGTGCGGCAATGACACCGATCGCCGCCATGACCAAGGTTGCCACAGCTGTCATGATCATCGTTGTTATCTTCACTGGCGCTCCCTTACTACTCGTTTGAACGACGAGGTGACTCGCCGCCAGCCACTAACCCCGTTTCATCTTCCCGGATCCAATCCATCGGCACCAGGGCACTTTGGCACCAATACGAGCGGCATCGTGCAGCAGAGAGGCCCCGCGCGATCATGTCCGAGGTTCCCTGCGCGCAGCCGCTACGCTAACGTCGAACCGCCAACGACACGGGAGCGCGCACCACCGCGCTGAGAGGACGGGTAGGCCCGTCGACCGTCCGAACCTGACCGGGTAATGCCGGCGTAGGGAGAACACCGCGATGAACCACGTCCACGTAGGCCCCATCAAGGGCAGTACCAAGATCTACCGCCACGCAGGCGACTTGCGGGTGCCGTTCCGCCGGGTGAACCTCACCAACGGCGAGCACCTTGATCTCTACGACACCTCCGGTCCCTACACCGACCAGGACGCGGTCATCGACCTGACCGCCGGTCTGCGGCGCCGCCCGGTCATTCGTGACCGCGGCACCCAACTGCAGCGCGCCCGGTCCGGTGAGATCACCACCGAGATGAGGTTCATCGCCGAACGGGAGGGCGTGCCCGCCGAACTCGTGCGCGGTGAGGTTGCCGCCGGTCGCGCTGTCATCCCCGCCAACCACCATCACCCCGAGGCCGAGCCGATGATCATCGGGAAAGCCTTCGCGGTGAAGATCAACGCGAATATCGGCAACTCGGCGGTGACCTCGTCGATCGAGGAGGAGGTCGACAAGATGGTGTGGGCCATCCGGTGGGGGGCCGACACCATCATGGACCTGTCCACCGGGCGCGACATCCACATGACCCGCGAGTGGATTCTGCGCAACTCGCCCGTGCCCGTGGGCACCGTTCCGCTCTACCAGGCTCTGGAGAAGACCAAGGGTGATCCGGCGGAACTGACGTGGGAGATTTACCGCGACACGGTGATCGAACAGTGCGAGCAGGGCGTGGACTACATGACCGTGCATGCGGGTGTGTTGCGCAACCACATCCCGTTGACCATCGACCGGGTCACCGGGATCGTCTCGCGGGGCGGCTCGATCATGGCAGCGTGGTGCCTGGCCCATCAACAGGAGTCGTTCCTGTACACCAATTTTGAGGAACTCTGCGACATCCTGCAGCGCTACGACGTGACGTTCTCGCTCGGTGACGGACTGCGGCCGGGCTCGATCGCCGACGCGAACGACGCCGCCCAGTTCGCCGAGTTGCACACCCTCGGGGAACTGACGAAGGTCGCGAAATCCCATGGTGTGCAGGTGATGATCGAGGGGCCCGGCCATGTTCCGCTGCACAAGATCGCCGAAAACGTCCGGCTGGAGGAAGAGCTGTGCGATGAGGCTCCCTTCTACACTCTGGGACCGCTGGCCACCGATATCGCACCCGCCTATGACCACATCACCTCGGCCATCGGAGCGGCGATCATCGCGCAGGCAGGCACCGCGATGCTGTGTTACGTCACGCCCAAGGAGCACCTGGGTCTGCCGAATCGAAAGGACGTCAAGGACGGGGTGATCGCCTACAAGATCGCCGCCCACGCCGCAGACCTCGCCAAGGGGCATCCGCGCGCACAGCAGCGCGACGACGCGTTGTCCAAGGCGCGCTTCGAGTTCCGCTGGGACGACCAATTCAACCTGTCCCTGGATCCCGATACCGCGCGCGAGTTCCACGATGAAACCCTGCCCGCCGAACCGGCCAAGACCGCGCACTTCTGTTCAATGTGCGGGCCCAAGTTCTGCTCGATGCGCATCACCCAGGACATTCGGAAGGCCTACGAACTCCCGCTAGTGACACCGTGACCTTCCTGCCACTCGCGCCGCCCGGCCGGGCCCCGCTCCGGGTGCTGACCATCGCCGGCTCGGACTCCGGGGGTGGCGCCGGGATACAGGCCGACCTGCGCACCTTTGCCATGCTCGGTATCCACGGCCTGGTCGCCGTCACCGCGGTGACTGTCCAGAATTCGCTGGCCGTCAAGGGTTTCCACGAAATCCCTCGCGACGTGATCGCCGGCCAGATCGAAGCGGTGGCCTCCGACATCGGGCTTCAGGCCGCCAAGACGGGGATGCTCGCCTCATCGGACGTCATCGATACCGTCGCCAACGCCTGGGTCGCGTGCTGCACAGCCGGTACGCCGCTCGTCGTTGACCCGGTGTGCGTCTCGATGCATGGCGACCCACTGCTGCACCCGAGTGCGCTGGACTCGCTGTGGGAGAGACTTTTCCCGCTGGCCACGCTGGTGACACCCAACCTCGACGAGGTCCGGCTGCTCACCGGAACCGAGGTCGTCGACGCCGCCACCCAGCGCACCGCGGCCCGGCAGCTGCACGCGCTCGGCCCGCAGTGGGCGCTCGTCAAAGGTGGGCACCTGCGATCCTCGACACACAGCCCGGACCTGTTATTCGACGGCAGAGAATTCCACGAGTTCGATTCCCCCCGCATCGACACCGCTCACGATCACGGAGCCGGGGACACTTTGGCCGCCGCCATTGCCAGCGCCCTGGCGCACGGTTACGCGATGCCCGATGCCGTCTCGTTCGGCAAACGCTGGGTGACCGAGTGCCTGCGCTCGGCCTACCCGCTGGGTCACGGCAACGGTCCGGTTTCCGCGCTCTTTCGGCTCGGTTGATGGACCAGATCGCCGGCATTCTGCACGAGCCCGCGGGCACTCCAGCCGGGGCGGTGGCCCTCACGCACGGCGCCGGAGGCAGCCGGGAATCCCCGATGCTCGTCGCGGTCTGCCAAGAATGGGCGCGACGCGGGTGGCTCGCGGTTCGCTACAACCTGCCGTACCGGCGGCGACGCCCCAAGGGGCCGCCCTCGGGTTCGCCGGCCGCCGACCGGGCCGGCATCCTGGAGGCGGTGGCCACGGTCCGCCAGCTAGTAGACGGGCGACCGGTACTGGCCGGCGGCCATTCCTACGGCGGACGCCTCACCTCGATGGCAGTCGCCGACGACGGCCTCGACCTCGACGTGCTCACCCTGTTCTCCTACCCACTGCATCCGCCCGGGAAGCCGGAACGCGCGCGCATCGAGCACCTGCCGCGTATCACCGTGCCCACTGTCTTCACCCACGGCACCGCCGACCCGTTCGGCGCCATCGGGGAGATCCGGCCGGCAGCCGACCTGATCCACGCCGCGACCGAGATAGTCGAGATTCATAACGCCGGCCACGACCTCGCTTCCAAGAAGCTCGACGTCCCCGCGCTGGCCGTCGATGCGGCGCTGCGGCTGCTCTGCTGAGCACCGACCGGGTACCGTCGTCTCCATGACTTCGGAGCACTACGACGCGGTCATCGTCGGGGCCGGGTTTGCCGGCATCGGCGCCGCGATCCAGCTCAAGCGGATGGGTTACGAGAACTTCGTGATCCTGGACCGAGAGGACGACCTAGGCGGGACGTGGTACGTCAACCACTACCCGGGCCTGGCGGTCGACGTTCCCACCACCACTTATTCGTACTTCTTCGAGCCGAATCCGAATTGGTCGCGACTCTTCTCCACCGGTGCAGAGATCAAGCAGTACGCGGACCAGGTCGCCGACAAGTACGACGTGCGCCGCCACATGCGTTTCAATACGACCGTCGAGGGCGCGCGCTGGGACGAGGATGCCAAGCTGTGGCGGGTCACCCTGGGCGATGGCCAGTCCGTGGACGCCCGGTATCTCTTCAGCGCCACGGGCTTCCTCTCCCAACCGTATGTCCCCGACATACCCGGCATCACCGGATTCGAGGGACGGATCATCCACACCACCGCGTGGGACGACTCCTACGACCCAACGGGTGATCGAGTCGGCATCATCGGTACCGGCGCCACCGCCGTACAGCTCATCCCCGAGTTGGCGAAAACGGCCGCAGATCTGACCGTCTATCAGCGAACACCGATCTGGGTCGTACCCAAGGTCGACATCCGGTTCTCCGATCGGGCCAAACGGATTTTCGCGCGTGTTCCCCTGACCCAGAGGTTCATCCGCGCGATAACAGACACGATCTACGAGCTGATGGTGTCGGCGGGGGTGCTGCACTACCGCAGGTTCCGGGGGCGGTTCAACATCTCCGCCGGCGATCTCGCCAAGATTCAACGCCGCGCGTCGATCCCGGAGAAGGAACTTCGGTCCAGGCTCACGCCCGACTACGACTTCGGTTGCAAACGGCCCACCTTTTCCAACAGCTACTACCGTACGTTCACCGAGCCTCACGTCCATCTCCAGGACAGCGGGATCGCCACGGTCGAATCCGACGGAATCGTCGCCAACGACGGAACCAAGGCCGTCATCGACACCTTGGTGCTGGCAACCGGCTTCGACATATGGGAGGCCAACTTCCCCGCCTTCGAGGTGATCGGACGCGACGGCCGGAACCTCGGCAAGTGGTGGCGAGAAACACGATTCCAGGCCTATCAGGGTGTCACGATGCCGCTGTTTCCCAACTACCTGTCGCTGGCCAGTCCCTACGGGTTCCTCGGGCTGAACTTCTTCAACAACATGGAGTATCAGATGCGGCACATGGACCGGCTCTTCGGCGAGCTGAAGCGCCGCGGCGCAACGACCTTCGAGATCACCGAGGACGCCAACACCCGGTACCTGGATCGCATGACCGAGCTGCTCGGTGACTCACTGTTCACCAACGGTAATTGCGCATCGTCCCGGTCGTACTACTTCAACCCGAGCGGTGAGGCCACCTTGTTGCGGCCCATGCCCCGGCGGACCGCCATCAAAGATGCATCCACCTTCCCGATCACCGACTATCAGTTCAACTAGGAGCACTGTGTCGAAAGAGAATTCGCGTGCCGCGACCGTTGCGGGCCTTGCGCTAGCCGGAGCCGGATTGGCGCATTTCGTCGTCCCACAACTGTTCGAGGGGCCTACCAAGGCGGCATTTCCCGACAACACCCGTCAACATGTCTATGTCGATGGCGGTATCGAGACGGCCGTCGGACTTGGGCTGGCCGCGCGGAAGACCCGCAAGCTGGCCCTCATCGGCTTCGTCGGCTACGCGCTCTACCTGGTCGGCAACGTGATTCGGCCCCGGTAACGACCTCCCACCCCCGTGACGTCATCGCCCGGGCCGGAACTACACCGGCGGCTGGGCATATTCGACACGGTAACGATCGGCCTGGGTTCCATGATCGGAGCCGGCATCTTCGTGGCGCTGGCACCGGCTGCGGCGGCCGCCGGGGCCGGGCTGCTGATCGGGTTGGGAATCGCTGCCGGAGTGGCGTGCTGCAACGCGATGTCGTCGGCCCGGTTGGCGGCGCGTTACCCGCAGTCCGGCGGCACCTACGTGTACGGCCGTGAACGACTCGGCGCGTTTTGGGGCCATACCGCGGGATGGAGTTTCGTCGTGGGTAAGACCGCGTCCTGCGCGGCGATGGCACTGACAGTCGGGTACTACGTGTGGCCGGCGCACGCGTCCGCGGTGGCGGTCGCCTCGGTGGTCGCCCTGACCACCTTCGGTTATGCGGGGATACAGAAGTCCGCCATGCTCACCCGCGTCATCGTGGCCGTGGTGCTGGCGGTGCTCGCGATGGTGGTAGTCGTCGTTCTCGGTTTCGGTGACGTCGACCGGTACAGGTTCGCGATGGATTCGGTGTTGGGCGATGCCACCGGCACCGGCATACTCCAGGCCGCAGGCCTGCTCTTCTTCGCTTTCGCCGGCTACGCGCGCATCGCCACCCTCGGCGAGGAGGTCCGCGATCCGGCGAGAACCATTCCCCTCGCCGTCCCGCTGGCGCTGGGTATCGCTCTGGTCGTGTATGTGCTGGTGGCCATCGCTGTAATCGCGGAATTGGGCGGTGCCGGGCTCGCCGCGGCGAACGCTCCGCTGTCCGACGCAGTTCACGCAGCCGGCTTCCCCATGCTGGTCCCAGTCGTCGGCGTCGGCGCTGCGGTCGGCGCACTGGGAGCCCTTCTTGCTCTCTTGCTAGGGGTTTCCCGGACCGTGCTCGCCATGGCCCGTGACCGTCACCTACCCCATGTATTGGCCGCGGTACACCCGCGTCACCGCACTCCACACCGTGCGGAACTGGCCGTCGGGGTGGCGGTCGCGCTGGTCGCCGCCGTCGTCGATGTCCGCAGCGCAATCGGATTCTCGTCGTTCGCGGTGTTGCTCTACTACGCGATCGCCAATGCCGCGGCCATGACTGTTGGCGGCCGTCTCATGCCCGGGATCGGGCTGGCCGGCTGCCTGATCCTGGCCGGCACGCTACCGATGGCCGCCGTGCTCGCCGGGACGGCGGTCGTCCTGATCGGCATGGTCACCTACGCAGTGCAGGCCACCGCAGCTAAAGCGTGAACTCGTCGAACCTGACCGCGCCCGCGGCCGAGTCGGCCATGTCGACATACCAACTCGTGACCCTGCCGGTGCCGGTCTGGAGGGCCTGGAACACGACGAAATCGTTTTCGGCGATGAATGGGAGTTCCCTGCCGGCGGCATCGCGGAGCGGCGCGATGGAGGGTACGACCGGATCGAGGCCCCCGGGGTTTCCCTGGGCGAGATAGTTATCGGCGTTCCACGGGGCCGGAGGAATCGGCCGGCTCTCAGCTGACAGCGATTCGAAGGCACCGTAGCTGTTACCGGTGTTGGACGCCTCGAGATAGTTCACGCCATTGCTGGAAACGAAACGGTTCCAGAGGTGATTGTGGCCGCTGTAGACGAGATCGACACCGGCGTCCTCGAAGATCGGCAGCACGTCACGCAGGAGAATGTTCTCGGCTGCCGGGTACTCGTAACGGATTCCGACAACGGCACCGCGGTCATCGACTTCCTCGATCCGATCAGGATCGGCGAACGGCGGCATCACGTTGCCGCCAAGGCTCTGTGAGCTCTCGTGCAGCAGGACAACCGTGTGCTCGGCCTCGCGGAACTCGACGGAGTTCAATTCCTCGACCAGCCAGTCTCGCTGCTGGGATCCGACGGCGAGGTCTTCGAAGACGAACTCCCCGTGGCCCTGGGCCAGCGGATCGGCCAGGACTGTGCGGGCCTCCTGGTAGCGACTGGTGTCGCTGCGGGCGGCGGGATCAGGGTCGGCCTGCTCGGAGCGGTATGCGCGGGTCGCGAATAGTGCCACCAGACGCACGCCCCCGACGGTGGTGGCGTAGTAACGTTCACCGCCGGCATCAGACCGGGGCAGCGAGAAGATCTCCTCGTAGGTCGTGGTGGAGAACGAATTATCCTCTATCCACTGCGCTTTCACTGCCGGGTCAGCCGTGGGGTTGACGATGTCGGAGACCCTCGGATACTCGGCTTCGGCCACCGAACGGGGCACGGCATTCTGGTAGGACCGACTGAGCGAGGAGTGACCCTCGATCCGGCCTTGCACCTCGTGGTTGCCGATCGCCGGGTAGAGGGGGGCGTTCTGGATGATCTCGCCGCCGCGATAGACCTTGCCGTCGCCGGCCTGTCGCCCGCCGTTGCCCTGCAGCGTGGGAAAGAACGCCGACCCACGCTGGTCGTCGAACCAGTCCGAGGCCCGATCGGGCACATTGACCAGGTCCCCGGGCAGGAATACGGCGTCGATCCGACCCAGCTCGTCGGTGATGGTGCGAGCGGCGAGTTCGAGATTGGCCGCCGTATTGACTTGCAGCTGAAGATCAGAGGTCAACAGGATCACCGCGGGTTCGCCGGGTTCGAGCGCACCGCGCAGACTGAAGGTGCCCGAACCCGCCAGCTGACCGCCGCGCATGCTGACAACGCGGTACGGCAGGCGGCCGGCACCCGGAACGGAAACGACGGCGTGGTGCCGGAATACCTGGCGCGCCGCTATCCCGGCCGCTGGCTTTGCCTCAGCGGGCAACTGCGACCCAGAATCCTCGGCGACCCGGGAAAGTTGAACGGATTCCGCGGCGAACACCTCGACACCAGGGGCGCCGTTCCGCGCGACCGCCTCCTGCAGGTCCGTCTCGGACATCGCACCGACCGCCCCTCCGACGAGCACGTGATGAGAATCGCCCGCGAACTCGGTGAACCAGGCCACCTCGACTGAGTTGCGTTCGGGCAGCTGGAGAAAGGGGTCGGTGAGCAATTCGAGCGAACCGACCGGCTCGGTCGACACCGGCGGCACCGCTGTGTCCTGTCCGCACGCCTGGCTGACGCCCAGCATGAGCAGCACGACCGAGGCCACGGCCCAGCGGTTCACCGACAGCATCGCACTCGCTCATGACTCGGTCAGCTGATGACGGGTGCGGTCCTCCCGGGCGGGAATTCCGTTGCGGCCGCCCTGGTGCTGCGCATACAGACCCACCGAGTAGGCCACCCCGCCACCAAGAATCTCCATGGCGGTGGGATCGACGTTGTCGAGTGTGTCCGCCTCGGTGTGGTAGCTGGGGTCGAACGGTTCACCGGCCGTACCGCCCCACAACTCGGCCTGCTGTACGGACTTCTCTCCATCGCCACCCGAGAAAAGGCCTCCTGCGGGCACCCCGGATTTCGTGAAATTGTCGTAGTCCGATCTGCCGTCGAACGAGGTGTCCTGGGAGGACTTACCCTCCCGATCGAGGTAGTCCACCAAGGTCCGCTCGATTCCGGCCGCACCCTCCGGGACGCGGGGAACCCCCTCCCTCGCACCGGGCTTGGTCGACTGGTTGCCGTCGTAGGTGAAATATCCCGGGTTGGGTGAAGCGAGCATGTCGAAATTGAGGTACAGCGCAATGTCTCTGAGCCCGTCCACGTCCAGCGACTCGACGTAGTTGCGCGAGCCGAGTAGCCCGACTTCCTCGGCCCCCCAGAACCCGAACCGGACTGCGTTGCGGATCGGGGGCGAACTCCCCAGCTGCAGCGCGGTTTCCAGGACTGCCGACACCCCGGAGCCGTTGTCGTTGATGCCGGGCCCCTCGGCCACGCTATCGAGATGGGCGCCGACCATGACGGTGTTGGCGGTCGAACCGGTCGTGGTCTGAGCGATGACGTTGCGGCTCTTCTCGACGCGAACACCGGCATTGAGCTGGATCGTCACCGGAGCGCCCTGCTGACCGCGCAGCTGCGCGCCGGCCGCCTTGGTGACGCTGATGACCGGTATCTGAACCTCGGTGGACCGACCCAGGGTGCCACCCATCTCGTCGCCGTCCTCGTTGTTGGCGACGATCAGCGCCACCGCGCCGCGCTCGGCGGCCACGGTCTGCTTCTGGCCGAACGGGCATGACCCGCGATCGACCAACACGACCGCGCCGTCCACCGGCAGGCCGTCGTAATCACTGGCCGTGCACCCTGGCGTATCCTCGGCCCGAGCCGGGACCAGAGGCGCGGCCACGATGTCGGCACCATCAGGCCCCCGGGACTCGGTCCCGATCGTGTACTCCAGCGGTCTGGCAGTCACCGTGTCGCCCGCAACAGTCAGCGAAGGTTCATCAGCCCAGGGCAGACGGACATCGAACTCCGGGGTTTCGACGTCGAAGCCCTTGTCTCGCAGGGCGTTGACGACGTAGTCCAGGCTTGCCTGATACCCGGGGGTGCCGAGTGCGCGGTTACCACCGTGGGTGTCGGCGATCTCCTGGAACTTGGCCAGATGGGCCATCATGGCGTCCAGCGTGACCTGCTGCCGAAGCGTGTCGGCAAACTCGGCAGCGGCAGCCGGGTTCGCCCGCGGTTGCGGCGCCGGCCGGGTCAGGGAACCACAACCGCTCAACAAGGTCGCCGCGACCACCAGCACAGTCGCCACCGCCGCGGCAGCCGAGTTCGCCGGCGCCCTATGTCGTGTCCGTGTCACGTCACCACGTTAGCGCGAGTCCAGATAGTCGCAGACCGCGTCCGCTGCCACCTGCGGTTGCTCGATCTGCAGAAAGTGCCCGGCTGACGGCATGGTCTGCACCCGGCTACCGGCCGGCAGCACCGCGGCGATCTGGTCGGCGTACCCGGCCACGATCGCGCCGTCCTGGGCACCTTGCAGGTGCAGGATCGGAACCCGCGGCAGCTCGAAGCGCCACCGATCCAGCTCGGCGTACCGCGGCGCCGGGCGCGCCGGACGAGCCAGAGCGCGGTAGTACGCCACGGCCGCCCGGCGATGGGCTGGGCTCGGCAGCGCCGCCAGAGCTTCCTCTAATTCGACATCGGTCGGATAACCGGGCGGCCCCCAGTCCCGCCACAGCCTCGGAATGATCCGAGGCAGCAACCGCTCGGGCCAGCCGGGTAGCTGGAAGAACAGGATGTACCAGCTGTTACGTAGTTGGCGCGGCATCATCCGCAGCTGACGGCCGACGGGACCACGGGTGCGATTGATAGCCCCCACCGGCGGCACCGCCATCGAGATGTGCTCGGCGAAGGGCGAGTCCGGGTACGCCGCGATCGCGGCGGTGGTAAGTGCGCCCCAGTCGTGGCCGATCAGCACGGCGTCCGCGGGCGCCCCGAGTGCCCGGTGCACAGCCAATGCGTCATACATCAGCGCGCCGATGTGATAGTCACCGTCGGCCGCGGGGCCGGTCGGGGCATATCCACGCGAGAACGGGGCGACCACCCGCATTCCGCGGTCGGCCAGGATCGCCGCGATACTTCGCCAGCCCCACGCGCTGTCGGGAAAGCCGTGCAGGCACAGGACGAGCCGGCCGCCGGGGGGACCCCAGGTCAGGGCCGCGACATCCAGGTGTGGCAGTTTCAGCACCAGGGTTTCGGGCATCACAGCTGCGGGCTCGAGGCTTGTGCCCAGAACCGTTTCGGGATACGTCCGGCCCGGCGGGCCAGGTGTCCGCCCCGGACTGCGGCTGCCATCGCCGCGGCCATCATCGCCGGGTCAGCAGCGCGGGTGACCGCGGTGGCCAGCAGCACGGCATCACAGCCCAGCTCCATCGCCAGGGCGGCATCACTGGCGGTACCGATGCCTGCGTCGAGGATGACCGGCACGGTGACCTGCTCGACGATCATCTCGATATTGTGCGGGTTGGCGATGCCCAGCCCGGTTCCGATCGGCGATCCGAGCGGCATGACCGCCGCGCATCCGGTGGCTTCCAAACGACGGGCCAGGACCGGATCATCGTTGGTGTACGGCAGGACGACGAACCCGTCGTCGACCAGTCGCTCTGCCGCCCTGACCAATTCCACCGCATCGGGTAGCAGTGTCCGTTCGTCGGCGATGACCTCGAGCTTGACCCAGTCGGTCTGCAGGGCCTCCCGGGCCAGTTGGGCGGTCATCACCGCTTCGGCCGCCCCGCGGCAGCCGGCTGTGTTCGGCAGCGGCGTGATACCGATCCGGGCCAGCAACTCGAGCACACCGGTGCCGCCCTCGGCATCGACCCGACGCATCGCGACGGTGGTGAGCTCGGTCCCCGCGGCGATCAATGCCGCCTCCAGCACCGCGAGGTTGGCGGCGCCGCCGGTGCCGAGGATCAACCGCGAGTCGAACTCCCTACCCGCGATGCTCAACTTGTTCGCTCCGGTGTGCAAAGCCGCCTCAGCCACCCTGCACCGCCGTCACCACTTCGACTTTCACCCCGTCATGGAGCGCGACATGCCACTGCGACCGCGGGAGAACCGACCAGTCCAGCGCGACGGCGATCCCCTGATCCTGGAATCCGAGCTTTTCAAGCAGACCGGCAACCGTGATCTGCTCATCGACCTCGACCGCTTCGTCATTGACGATCACCTTCATCGGGCCATCGCCCCGGTCAGATCCTCGGCGTCGGGCAGCGGCGCACCGCGAAGCTCCGCCACGATCGCCTCGGCGGTCCACGGGGCCAGCAAGAAGCCCGAACGTCCGTGGCCGGCGGCCACCAGCGTGCGATCGTCCAGCCTGCCGACAATCGGGAGGTTGTCGGTGGTCATCGGCCGCAGACCGGCCGCGCACTCGGCGAACTCGTACTCACCCAGCGCAGGCAACACCGCGCAGGCGTCATCGAGCAGTGCGCGCACACCCGTCACCGCGGGTGCGGTGTCACGGCCACGTTCGTACTGTGTCGCGCCGACCACCACGCCGTCCGCCCGGGGGACCAGATACACCTGACGGCCGTGCACCCGGGCGCGGATCACGTGTTTTGGCACCGACATGCACCCTGGGCGCCAACGCAATCGAAGTACCTCGCCTTTGACCGGACGGATCGGTAGCCCGGGCCATAGTGCGGGCGCATCGATTCCGTTGGCGATCACGGTGGTGCCCGCGTCGGCGACGTCGGCGAGGTCGCTCACCGGGGGTGCCCACTGGACACCCAGGCGGTCGCACTGCGCGGCGAGCGCCTCGATGACCGCCCGATTATCCACTGCCAACTCGGTATCGGCGAACAGTCCGTGTCGAATCCCCTGGGCGAGAAAGGGTTCCAACTCGCGGGCGGAGTCGGTCAGAGTGACGGGATGCCCCTGCGCGGACAGCCACTCGCCCACAGTCTTCAGGTCTGCGATGTCGGCCCGGTCGACGGCGACCACCAGCGAACCGCGCGCGGTCACAACCAGCGGCGGCAACCCCTCCAGGAATCCCCGATGCCACATCTCGAGCGATGCCAATCCAAGCCGAAGTAGCCGCTCTTCCCCGGGCCACCCCTCGCTGTGCGGTGCGAGCATGCCGCCGGCCACCCATGACGCACCCGGCTCAACGTGATCACCCCCCGCGCCCGGCGCGCTGGGACGGTGCACCCGGACCGACAAGCCCTCTCGGGCCGCGCGCCGCGCGACCGAAAGCCCGATGACGCCGCCCCCGATGACAGCTAGATCCATTCCGGCCCGGCCCGTGCTCGGCATCGTCTGCCCCCTTCGACGACCAGCCTACTTCGGCACCGGGTTAGCGTTCGTGGCGTGACTGACTCCACACCGCGCGCCAGGCTGCGCGCCGCCAAGCTGTACCTGTGCACCGATGCTCGCCGCGAGCGTGCCGACCTCGCCGAGTTCATCGACGCTGCGCTGGCGGGCGGCGTCGACATCGTCCAGCTCAGGGACAAGGGGTCGCCCGGCGAGCAGCGATTCGGCCCGCTGTCCGTCCGCGACGAACTGACTGCGCTGGAGACCTTGGGGGATGCCGCCCGCCGCCACGGCGCATTGCTGGCCGTCAACGACCGCGCCGACATCGCGCTGGCCGCGGGCGCCGACGTGTTGCATCTCGGCCAGGACGACCTGCCCTTGCCGGTTGCCCGCGAGATCGTCGGCGACACGATCCTGGGCCGCTCCACCCATAACGTCGAACAGTTGAACGCCGCTGCGGCCCCCGGCCCGAACAGTCCGGACTATTTCTGCGTGGGGCCGTGCTGGCCCACACCCACCAAGCCGGGGCGGCCGGCGCCGGGCCTCAACCTGGTGCGTTCCGCCCGCACCGTCGCGGACACGGCCGGAACCGACAAGCCCTGGTTCGCCATCGGCGGAATCGATGCCGCCCGGGTGCCTGACGTCGTCGCCGCCGGTGCGCGGCGCATCGTCGTGGTCCGCGCGATCACCGCCGCTGACGATCCGAAGGCGGCGGCCGAACAGCTGCGGGCATCGCTCAGTATTCCCGGTTGACCGACAGCGGGATGGACGCAGCAACGCTGCGTAGCCGTTCCCAGCTCGCGGCGAAGCCCGGGTGCAGCGGCAGGTCGGCCACCTCCTCCTCCACCACCCAGCGCAACTCCGCGCTCTCGCGGTTGGGGACTGTGTCCAGCAACGCCGCGGCATCGGCGATGACAGTGGTGTAGCTCCACCCGGCCACCTCGGAGGTGACCACGGCGATTCGCACCCTCAGTTGATCGGCGGGCAACCCGGCCTCCTCGTGGGCTTCGCGGACCGCGGCCTGCTCGGGTGTCTCGTGGCTGTCGCGGGCACCGCCGGGAAGGCCCCAGGTCCCGCCCTGATGGCTCCACTGCGCCCGATACTGGAGCAGTACCGCGGCGGTTCCGTCAGGGCGGGGCGCGCGCAGCAGCAGCCCCGCCGCGCCGTGCCTGCCCCAGTAGGCCGCCCCGTCGGCCGATACCACCCAGCCGTCACCATCGCCGCGCACGTGTTCAGGATAGGGAACAGACGCCGACACCGGGGAAGTCGCAGATGCCGAATCCCGACCGGCCGGACGGGAAGCTCTTAGAATTCTTTTATAGAGTTGGTCCGCGATACGACAGCCGGGAGAAACAGAACCACATGAGGTCCGCGCACACGTGACGGTGGAGTTGGCCCATCCCTCGACCGAGCCACTCGCTTCTCGGTCCCCGACCAAGTCGGCGCATCCGCGCTGGTGGTTCTTGTGGACGACGCCCGGCCGGATCCTGAGCATCGGCTTCGTCCTGGCGGCGCTGGTGGTCGGCAGTGCATTCGCCACCTCGACGACGATCAACGACCGCCAGGAAGCGCTGTCCAACGTCCTCGACCACACCGAGCCCTTGGCCTTTGCCGCCGGGCAGCTTTACACCACGTTGTCTGTCGCCGACGCGGCCGCCGGTACGGCCTTCATCGCGGGCATCGAACCTCCCGAGGTACGGAAACGCTATGAGCAAGCGATCACCGACGCCGCGGTCGCAGCGACCCGTGCCTCGAGCGGCCTGACCGATGAGCCACTGGTACAGCTACTCGGCCGGATCAACGCCAGGCTGGCGGTGTACACCGGACTGATCGAAACCGCACGAACCAACAATCAAGCGGGTAACCCGGTCGGTTCCTCGTACCTGTCGGAAGCGTCGTCGCTGATGCAACAGCTCATCCTGCCCGACGCGCAGCGGTTGTACGAGGAGACCTCGGCGCGGGTCGACGCCGAGACGACCGCGTCGACACGGATCCCCACCCCGGTCATTCTGGTCGTGCTGTCGACGTTGCTATTCGGTATCTTCGCCAACCGCTGGATGGCCAAACGCACCCGACGACGGGTCAATATCGGTTTCGTCGCCGGGGGGTTGGCGGTGCTGATCATGTTGATATGGGTGGGCACGGCGCTGGTTATTTCAACCTTGGACAGCCGCAGCGCAAAGGACACCGCTGCCGAGTCGCTCAAGACGGTGACAAACCTGGCGATCACCGCCCAGCAGGCGCGCGCCGACGAAACCCTGTCCCTGATTCGCCGTGGCGACGAGAACCTGCGTAAACAGTCCTACTACGAGCGAATTCACCTGATGCAACAACAATTGGCCCACTACCTCGCTCAAGACGATGCGATCGACAAGTCCGACCTCGCCGACGCGGACCAGCTGCTCGAACGTTGGCGGGCCGCCGACGACCGGATCACGGCCTACATCGCGGTCGGCAACTACCAGGCCGCCACGCAGGTCGCGCTCGGCGTTGGTGAGGATGACGCCACACCTGCCTTCAACAAGCTGGACGACGCGCTCTCCCAGGGCATCGAACAGAGCCGTAGCCAGCTGCGCAGCGATATCGTCAACGCGCGTCGGGTGCTCTCCGGGGCGACCTTCGGAGCCGCAGCCCTCAGCGTCGTGGCAGCCATCGCCGTAGCATTGGGTATTTGGCCCAGACTGAGTGAGTACCGATGAGCGCTTGCGCGAAGAGCAGAGAACACCGATGAGCGCGAAGCGTCTGGGCACCGCGCTCGTCATCGCCTTGCTGGCGCTGAGCGGGTGCGCGCAGCCGGAACCGTTGGAGCCCACGCCCAGTCTCACGCTGGCCCCACCGACGCCCGCGGGGATGGAAGAACTGCCACCCGAGCCGGCACACCCGCCGGCGTCGCACGAAGACGATTGCGATCTGACGGCGAGCCTGCGGCCGTTCGACACCCAGGAGGAGGCGGACGCCGCCGTAGCCGACATCAAGGCCCGTGGCCGGCTGGTCGTCGGGCTCGACATCGGCAGCAACCTGTTCAGCTTCCGCGACCCGATCACCGGCGAAATCACCGGCTTCGACGTCGATATTGCCGGCGAGATCGCTCGCGACATCTTCGGGACCCCGTCGCAGGTGGAGTACCGGATTCTGTCATCCGAAGATCGCGTCACGGCGCTGGAGAACAATGAGGTCGATGTGGTCGTCAAGACGATGACCATTACCTGCGAGCGCAAGGAGTTGGTCAACTTCTCCACGGTGTACCTGATGGCCAACCAGCGGATCCTGGTTCCGCGCGACTCGGCGATCCGCGGGCCGGATGATCTGTCCGGCAAACGCGTTTGCGTCGCGAAGGGCACCACCTCGCTGGAGCGAATACAAGAAATCACCCCACCTCCGATCATCGTCGCCGTGGTGACGTGGGCCGACTGCCTGGTCGCGCTACAGCAGCGTCAAGTCGACGCGGTCAGCACAGACGACTCGATACTGGCCGGGCTGGTGGCCCAGGATCCCTATCTGCGCATCGTCGGTCCGTCACTCAGCGCCGAGCCCTACGGAATCGGCATCAATCGAGAGAACACCGGCCTGGTGCGATTCGTCAACGGGACCCTGGCACGCATCCGCGCCGATGGCACCTGGAACACCCTGTACCGCAAATGGTTGACGGTGCTGGGGCCGGCACCCTCGCCACCGGTGGCAAGGTATTCGGATTGATGACCGAGCACGACGACGATCCGGGAACCCAGCGAGCCAGCTTGGCTGATCTGGGGGTGGACTCGATCTCGACGATGCGCCCGATGGCCACTCAGGCGGTGTTCCGCCCCAATTTCGACGACGACGACAGCGAACCGGAGCGCTCCGGCGACACCGAACCGCAGGAACAAGCGACGACGCTGACTCGCACGATGTCACCCACCCGGCGGCTCGGGGGCGGCCTGGTGGAGATTCCGCGGGTGCGTGAAGTGGACCCGCTGAACGCGCTGATGATCGACCCCGTCGTTGCCGAGTCGAAGCGGTTCTGCTGGAACTGTGGGCGACCGGTCGGCAGGTCGTCACAGGAAGGGGGAGCGCAGTCGGAGGGCTGGTGCCCACACTGCGGCAGCGCGTATACCTTTCTGCCGCAACTGGCGGCCGGTGACATCGTGGCCGATCAGTACGAGATCAAGGGTTGTATCGCGCATGGCGGTCTGGGCTGGATCTACCTGGCGTTCGACAAGAACGTCAACGACCGTCCGGTGGTCCTCAAGGGTCTGGTGCACTCTGGAGATGCCGAGGCTCAGGCCATCGCGATGGCCGAGCGCCAATTCCTGGCCGAGGTCACCCACCCGGGGATCGTGAAGATCTTCAATTTCGTCGAGCACGATGACAAGCACGGCAGCCCGGTCGGCTACATCGTCATGGAGTACGTGGGCGGGTCTTCACTCAAGCACGCGACCCGTCTCAAACAGAGCGCGGGCTCGCGGCTGCAGGTGGCCGAGGCTATCGGCTTTACCCTCGAAATTCTTCCTGCCCTGGGTTACCTGCACGCCAACGGGTTGGTCTACAACGACCTGAAGCCTGAGAACATCATGGTGACCGAGGATCAGCTCAAGCTCATCGACCTCGGCGCGGTCTCTCGCATCAACTCGTACGGCTTCCTGTACGGAACTCCCGGCTATCAGGCCCCCGAGATCGTGCGCACCGGCCCCACCATCGCCAGCGATATCTACACGGTGGGCCGGACCCTGGCTGCGTTGACGTTGCAACTGCCCACTCACAAAGGGCGATACGTCGACGGGCTGCCCGACAACGATCCGGTGCTGGCCGAGTACGACTCGTTCAGCCGGCTGCTGCGCCGTGCGATCGATCCCGACCCACAGCGGCGCTTCCAGAACGCCGAGGAAATGACCAGCCAGCTGCTCGGTGTGCTGCGGGAGGTTGTCGCCCACGACACCGGGGTTCCGCGCCCCGGCCTGTCGACGGTGTTCAGCCCGTCTCGGTCCACATTCGGGGTGGATCTGCATGTCGCACACACCGACGTCTACCTGGACGGCCAGGTCCACTCGGAGAAACTCACCGCCCAGGAGATCATCAAGGCACTTCAGGTTCCCCTGGTGGACCCGTCCGATGTCGGCGCCGCGGTTCTCTCGGCGACGGTGCTCAGTGAGCCCGTGCAGACACTGGATTCGTTGCGTGCTGCCCGACATGGGGCGCTGGATTCCGAAGGCCTCGATCTGTCCCAGTCGATCGAGCTTCCGCTGATGGAGGTGCGGGCTTTGCTGGACCTCGGCGATGTCGCCAAGGCCACCCGCAAGCTCGAGGACCTCGCCGGCCGGGTGGGCTGGCCGTGGCGGCTGCTCTGGTTCCGTGCGGTCTCCGAGCTACTCACGGCTGACTACGATGCGGCGACGGCAGACTTCACCGAGGTGCTCAATACCCTTCCCGGTGAGCTGGCGCCCAAGATGGCGCTGGCTGCCACCGCCGAACTGGCCGGAAACACCGATGAGCATCAGTTCTACGACACCGTGTGGGCCACCGATCGTGGCGTGATCTCGGCCAGCTTCGGCCTGGCGCGTGCCCTGTCGGCCGAAGGTGAGCGTGATGCAGCGGTCCGCACCCTGGACGAAGTACCAGCCACCTCAAGGTATTTCACGACCGCACGGCTAACCAGCGCCGTGACGCTGCTGTCGGGCAGATCGACCAGCGAGATCACCGAGGGGCACATCCGCAGTGCCGCCCGCCGAGTGGAGGCGCTGCCCGATACCGAACCCAGGGTCTTGCAGATCAGGGCGCTGGTGCTGGGGACGGCCATGGATTGGCTCAACGACAACACCGCCAGCACGAACCACATCCTGGGGTTTCCGTTCACCGAGCACGGCCTCCAGCTCGGCGTCGAGGCCTCGCTGCGCAACCTCGCCCGGGTCGCGCCCACCCAAGCCCACCGGTACGCGCTGGTCGATCTGGCCAACAGCGTACGGCCGATGTCGACGTTCTGAGCGTGCGACCCGGCGAGATGGATTTGCCGGAATTGCGGAATCAGTTGCAGCGATGTCGCCAGGTGCCGATACCGCCCGTCGGCCGCTCCCCTGCAGCGTCACCGATGCGGCGAAACTGCAGTTGAGCACCCTGCGTAGCGGGTATGGGAAAGATATGGTCAGGCCACTGATTCCGTAGTATTGTCAGGCATCTGGCTGGTGGTTCAGTCAGCGACAATGGTGACGTCATCGGCGCAACAGGTTAGGGCGAGCCCCTGACGGCAGCCACATTATGAATCGATGGTTGCGGGCTGACGGAGGCCACGATGTCAATTTCAGAACCTGTGGCTGCGCCAAGCACGCAGCGGGTGTTCCGTCCGGATCCACGATCTTTCGATCTGCGTGAAGAGCATTGCCGGGCGACGTTCTCCGCTCACCATCTAACGACGTCAAGGGTGCTGGTGACGATTCACGGTGAGATCGATGCATCGAACAGCTGCGCACTCGCCGACTACGTCGAACGCCGGGTCACGGGGTCCCGTGGGCTCGTGCTGGACCTCCAGACCGTGCAGTTCTTCGCCGCATCGGGCTTTGCCACGCTGTTCAAGATCGATGCGCTCAGCGCGCGCGCCGGCGTCCCGTGGTCGCTGCTCGTTGGATCCCACGTTCAACGACTGCTCTGGATCTGCGACCCGGCCCGAGAGCTACCGGTCAAGCAGGACCGTTTAGCCGGCAAGCACCTGAGCACACGCCCGAGCGATCGCCAGTTCCTCGTTGGTGGGGATGACTAGCACCGTCGTCGGTGAACCATCGGGCGAGATCCTTCTGGCCCCGCGCGCGGGACTGTCGTTGAGGTGTTCGTCGAGTTCGATGCCGAACGCCGTTAACCCCGATAGAGCATCGCGGCGCACCGCGACGTCGTTCTCTCCGACACCGGCCGTGAACGTGATGATGTCGGCTGTACCCAGCACCGCCAGATACGCGCCGATGTATTTACGCAACCGGTGGATATACACGTCGTAAGCCAATTGCGCTGCCGCCCGGTCAGTTTCGGTGCCAGACTCGATACATTGGCGAAGCAACCGGAAATCGACCTCGCCGCCGAGACCGCGCACACCCGATTGTCGGTTGAGCATCGACTCGATGTCCTCAACAGTCATTCCTGCCGTTCGCCACAGATACGTGATCACTCCCGGGTCTATGTCACCGGAGCGGGTGCCCATGACCAACCCCTCCATCGGGGTCAGCCCCATCGAGGTCTCCACGGGGCGGCCGCCGACGATGGCCGAGGCCGACGCGCCGTTCCCGAGATGCAGAACGATCTGGCTGAGCGATGTCAGCGGCACACCGAGAAAGCGAGCCGCTTGCTCACTGACGTATTGGTGCGAGGTGCCGTGGAACCCGTAACGCCTGATCCGCCACCGGGCGGCGATCTCGTGGTCGATGGCGTACGTCGCCGCGGCCGGCGGCAGGTCATGAAAGAACGCGGTGTCGAATACCGCTATGTGCGGTAGTTGTGGCAGCACTTGGCGGGCGACCTGGATACCCAGTACAGAAGGCGGGTTATGCAGTGGCGCAAGCGGAGCCAGCTCCTCAAGCCGCGCGATCACCGAATCATCAATCAGCGTGGGCTGGAACAGATCCGGTCCACCGTGCACCACCCGGTGCCCGACCGCCACCAGTTCGAGGTCATCGAGGGACTGACCGTCGCGGACACACGCGGTGAACACCAGGCGCAAGGCCGCGGCATGATCTGCAACCGCTGGCTCTGGTGAGCCCTCGTCGACTTCCCCGATACGCTCGATCACGCCATCGGCCACCGTCATGCCTGATTCCGGTTGCACAACTGAGTATTTCACCGTCGAAGAACCCGAGTTGAGCACCAGAACAGAAGGTGTCATGATTTCACCCCTGGGCTTGGATCGCGGTGATCGCCACCGTGTTGACGATGTCCTCGACCAGCGCACCCCGGGACAGGTCGTTGACAGGTTTTTTCAGTCCCTGCAGTACCGGCCCGATCGCGACAGCCCCGGCACTCCGCTGGACCGCCTTGTAGGTGTTGTTGCCGGTGTTGAGGTCAGGGAAGATCAATACCGTGGCGCGGCCCGCAATCTGAGAGTCGGGCATCTTTGTGGCCGCCACCGAAGGTTCGACGGCGGCGTCATATTGAATCGGCCCCTCAACCAGCAGATCGGGATCCCTGGACCGGACTAATTCGGTAGCCTTCCTTACCTTCTCGACGTCTGCACCCGATCCAGAGGTACCGGTCGAATACGACAACATCGCCACCCGTGGCGCAATGCCGAACCGTTCCGCTGTCCGGGATGACGAGATGGCGATGTCGGCGAGCTGCTCGGCGGTCGGGTCCGGCACTATCGCACAATCTCCGTAGGCCAGAACCTCATCGGCCAGACACATGAGGAAGATGCTGGAGACCGTCGAGACGCCTTCGACGGTCCTGATGATCTCGAACGCCGGTCTAATCGTATGCGCCGTCGTATGCCTGGCACCCGAAACCATCCCGTCCACCATGTCGTTATGCACCAGCATCGTGCCGAAGTACGAGACATCGTGGATGATTTGGCGGGCGTGCTCGACGGTGACTCCTTTGTGGCTGCGCAACGCCGCATATTGCCGTGCGAACTGATCGCACAGTTCGCTGGTCTGCGGATCCAGTACCGCCGCCCCGGACACATCGACACCGAGTTCCGCGGCGCGAGCTCGAACCTGGGCCTCTTCGCCGAGGATCGTCAAGTCGGCGACGCCGCGCTGCAGCAGCCTTCCGGCCGCGGTGAGAACGCGGTCGTCGTTTCCCTCCGGCAGCACGATGCGTTTGCGGTCCGATCGAGCCCGATCGAGCAATCGGTGGGTGAACATCTTCGGTGTCACCACAGCCGGAATCTCAATGGCCAGCTGCACCAACAAGTCTGCGGTATCGACGTGGGCATCCATCAACGCGATGGCGGTATCGATCTTGCGGTGGGACTGCCGGGTCACCCGTCCACGCGTCGCGGCCACCCTGCTCGCCGTCTCGAAGGTGTCGAACCTCGTCTCCAGGATGGGCAGGCTGAGCCCCAGTCCCGACACCAACGAGTCGACCGCCGAATTCAGCGCCATACCGCCGTTGAGGATAACGCAGGACAGGGACGGAAAGCCCGCTGCGGCGTGGGCACTGAGCACGGCGATCACGACGTCGGAGCGATCCCCGGAAGTGACGACCGCGGCCCCCTCTGTCAGCCGCTCCAACACGTGCTCAGCGGTCATGCCGGTCACCAGAACGTCGAGCACTTCGCGCGTCAGCAGGGCCGGATCTCCCCGCAGAAGGGTGCCCGACACCGCGGCCTTCAACTCGGCGACCGAGGGTGCGCACAGAAGTGGTTCCTCGGGCAGCAGGTAACTCCTGAACCCGATCTTGTGCAGTGCGGCCGTGATCTCGGCCATGCTCGCCGGATCACATCGGTTCACCACCACTGCGGCAGTATGAGCGTGCTGGGCCGCGATCTCGTCGATGCACGCCTCGACGACCTGCGCGACCTGAGCGGGCGTACGATTCTTGGCCCCGACCGCGAGCACCACCGGAGCGCCGAGGTTGGCCGCGATCCGGGCGTTCATCGACAACTCACTGGGTGTCGCGACGTCGGTGTAGTCGCTGCCCACCACCAGCACCGCATCGCACTGGTCGGCGACCCGGTGGAATCGCTCGATGATGTCAGCCAGCGCGGCGTCCGGGTCGTCGTGCAACTGCCGGTAGCTGACGCCGACGCAGTCCTCGTACCCTAGTCCGGCACTGGTGTGGTCAAGCAGCATTTCGAGGATGTAGTCGCGACCGTCACCGGTCCGAGTGATGGGGCGGAATACCCCGACCCTGGCTACGGTCGCGGCGAGCCTGTGCAGGATGCCCAACGCAATGGTCGATTTTCCGGTGCCACCCTCGGGGGAGGCGATGTAGATCGCCGGGTAGGTCGTGGTTACGGGGTGAGGGGGGGCATCGGACACAGGTGCAGCCTGCCGTCAACTGCGTGTCATGTCCACCGGCAATCGCAAGGGGGCAGACTCACCACGTCAGGCCAGGCGTCGCAGCCGCGGCTCGAGATCACGCTCGAACAGTTCCAGAAAACGACGCTGATCGTGCCCTGGAGCATGGAAGACGAGGTGGTTGAGTCCCCAGTCGACATAGTCCTTGACCTTCGCGACGGCTTCGTCGGGGTCGGACGCCACGATCCAGCGCTTGGCCACCTGCTCGATGGGCAGCGCGTCGGCGGCCTTCTCCATCTCTTTG
Organism: Actinomycetes bacterium; assembly: GCA_022601135.1. Taxonomy (GTDB): domain Bacteria; phylum Actinomycetota; class Actinomycetes; order Mycobacteriales; family Mycobacteriaceae; genus Mycobacterium. Next base: position 51,279 of record JAHZJB010000126.1, read on the forward strand.
GGGTCGTCGATGCTGTGCTTCTGCTCGGCGGTCAGCGACAGCGGCGCCCAGAATCGGGTGTTCTCCAGCGCACGCTCGGGGTCGGTGTCGTAGGAGATCTTGATCTCGATCATCCGATCGATCTCATCGAGGGTACGGCCGGCCTTCTCCGCTCCTTCTGTCACGGCAGGGATGAGCTTGTCGGTGTACAGTTCGGCCCCCTTGCCCGAGGTGCAGATGAAGCCGTCGCCCGCGCGGCCTGCGTATTTGGCGACGAGGGGACCGCCCGCCGCGATGTACACCGGCACCCCGTCATCGGGCACGTCATAGATGGAGGCACCTTTCAGGTGGTAGTACTCGCCATCGAAATCGACCCGGTCGCCCAGCCAGAGTTCCCGCATCAACCTCACCGATTCACGCAGTCGGGCGAACCGTTCCTTGAATTCAGGCCACTCGCCGGCGTAGCCGGTGGCGATCTCGTTGAGCGCTTCGCCGGTTCCCACGCCCAGGAAAATCCGATTGGGGTAGAGACAGGCCATGGTGGCAAAGGCCTGGGCGATGACCGCGGGGTTGTAACGGAACGTCGGGGTCAGCACCGACGTGCCCAGGATCAGCCGTTGAGTGCGTTCACCGACCGCCGTCATCCAAGCCAGTGAAAACGGCGCGTGGCCCCCTTCGTGCCGCCAGGGCTGGAAGTGGTCACTGACGGTCGCACTGTCCATGCCGTGCGCCTCGGCGGCGACGGCCAACTCGACGAGTTCGCGCGGCGCGAACTGCTCCGCCGACGCCTTGTAGCCCAGTTTCAGTTCACCCATCTTTTCTTTCTACACTCGCCTGATGGCACCGGTCCTCACCGCCGTCACCGACCACGTCCACTGCGTCCACACCGACCTGGTCAATTGGACGGTGGTGACCGGCAGCGATGCAGACACCGCTGGCGTCCTGCTCATCGATGCCGGTTTCCCCGGCAGCCGCGCCGACGTCCTGGACTCCCTGAACCAACTCGGATTCGGTGTGGCCGACGTACGCGCAATCTTGTTGACCCATGCGCACATCGACCACTTCGGGTCGGCCATCTGGTTCGCTCAGCAACACGGCACCCCGGTCTACTGTCACGCAGACGAGCTTGGACACACGAAACGCGCGTACCTCGAGCAGGCATCACCCGCGGACGTGGCAAAGCACGCCTGGCGTCCGAAATGGCTCAAGTGGTCGGCGTCGATCATCGGCAAAGGCGCCCTGACACGCGACGGCATCCCGACCGCGGCACCACTGACCGAAGACATCGCTGCGCGACTGCCTGGTGCTCCGACATCGATCCCGACGCCGGGTCACACCGGTGGGCACTGTTCCTACGTGGTGGACGGGGTGCTGGTCGTCGGCGACGCGCTGATCACCGATCACCCGCTGGCGTCCCACGCGGGACCACAACTGCCGCTCCCGATGTTCAACCACGACCAACAAGGCTGCCGGCGCAGCCTGGCGGCGTTGGCGGTGCTCGACACCGAGATATTGGTACCGGGTCACGGTCCGGTGTGGCGAGGCCCGGTCCGAACAGCAGTCGAGCAGGCTCAGGCGAGCGTGTCGTAACCGAGTAGGAACAGCGCGGTCAGGCAGAGCCCAGATGCGGTAACGATGGCGGGCATCAGGATCATCGTGTCGAGTTCGTCGTCGTCGAGCACGTCGTCCTCGAAGCGTCCGAACAGCACATGCGCAATGCCGGTGCGCCGGAAGGCGTGCACGAGGCGACGTACTCGAACGCTGGAACGCCGGCGCCCGATGAAGACGCGCGACAAACCGCCGAGCAGGAAAGTCAATGCGGCAGCGGCCAGCATCAGCCAACCAACGGTCGCCTCCGACACAGCGGCAAGCCTATCGGCCCGGCCGGGCCGGGCTACCCCGAATCCTCCTCCTCGAGAGGGCTCAGAGGTGTCATGGGTGCGTTCGGGTCGACGGGCGCAACCGGCTCGATACCGGTAGCGGACGCCGTGGGTGGCTGTCCGGTCGGGTGTTCCAGCTTGGTTTGGCTGGGTCCGGCGCTGACCGTGGGGCCGGCGCCCGCCGCGGCGGGACGGATATCGCCTACCGCGACGAGCGCCTGCACACGGTTGGTGGTTTCGCTGCGGGGTTCGTTGCCGAGCCGGCTACCGGGCAGACCCTGGAGGGGTTGCGCGCCGGAAGCGTTGCTGCCGATGATGACGCCGCGGGCGTCCGTTGTCGCCGGGGGTGGAGACTCGATGAGGTTCAACTGGTAGTCGAAGCTGCCTGAGTCCCCCAGCGCATCGCCGAGGACGTCGCCAGGAATGAAAAAGGGATCCGGCAGTTCAGGATCGGGCTGGGCGGCGGCGGTGAATGGCATCGCGAATGGAGACGCGATTGCCAGCAGTGCGGTGAGTGCGGCCGCGGTGATCGTCCGGTACATCCCCAACATGGTCCCTCAGATTTTAATCGGATCGCCGTAGATGGCGAACTGTGTATGCGCTGTATCCGTGGAGATCCGCAGATATCCGTACGATCGGATGGTTACGTCCCCTCCGCAAGCGTCTGCCTTGACGTGGATATTGTCGATATCGATCATCGCTTTTCCGCTCTTGTTGAGGGCCATATTCGACAAGGGAAGATCAACGATCACGCCCGGCTGCAAGACGGTCTGCACGAACCCCGACAGGCCGCCGGCAACTCCGAGGCCGAAATCGCCGAGATCCAGCAGCGGCGAGGCACCGCCGGAACCGCCGTACTGAACGCCGGTCGACACATCGGTTTGGCAACCCAGCTGATATCCGACGATGAACAGACTGTCGGTGATATCGCTCTCGCCGCCGGTCGCGGTCGCCGTGCCGGACAAGGTGACGAAACCTTCGCGTGACTCTTTGGCGTTGGCCAGGTTGGGTACCGAATTTACGGATTCCTGATCGAGCAGGATGTTCAGTTGCCAGCCGTCTCGGGTTGTCTTGTCGTAAGACTTCGGCGCCATGCTGATGGGCTCGGCGGCAGCGGTCGGGGTCCCACTCACGGCGCCGAGTAGAACCGCGACAACCAGCACGGCGCCCGCGACGAGACCATTGTTCACGCGCCCCCCCAAGCATTGCCGAGTTACCCGCTGCCCGCGCCCCCGCGAGAAACTCCATCGGTCCCAAACCGCGCGGCAGTGCACAAGCGTGGGGGATTCCCGTCCTGCGTCGACTGGCCGACTGGTTCGCATCCAGAGCGCCCGAGGAAACTTGACACGTGTAAAGTTCGGCCGCATGGACAACATCCGGGGTAGAACCATCGCCATCACCGGCGCGGCTCGAGGCATCGGTTATTCCACCGCCGAAGCGCTTGTGACACGTGGGGCATACGTGATTATCGGTGACCGCGAGGTAGCGTTACAGGAGTCGGCGGTGGCAAAGCTGAGCGCCCTCGGACAGGTGTCGGGCCATCCGCTGGACGTCACCGACCGCGAATCGTTCGCCGGTTTTCTCGACAAAGCCCGTACCGACGGGAACGGCCACATCGACGTGCTGATCAACAACGCCGGCGTGATGCCGGTCGGCCCGTTCCTCGACCAGTCCGAAGAGTCCATCCGGTCCGCGATCGAGGTGAACTTCTACGGCGTCCTCACCGGGTGCCAGCTCGTCCTTCCCGAAATGACGGCCCGACGACGAGGCCACATCGTCAACATCGCCTCCCTGGCCGGCATGCTCGCGCTGCCCGGCCAGGTCGTCTATGCCGGTACCAAGTTTGCCGTTGTCGGTTTGACGACCGCGATGGCCGATGAGTTCGCGACTGCCGGTGTCGATGTCAGTTGCGTGATGCCGACCTTCACCAACACCGACCTCATCACCGGCACCCATACCACGCCCGTCCAGAAGCCCGTGGAACCCGAGGACATCGCGGCCGCCATCGTCAAGGTGCTGGACAAGCCCACCACGCTGGTGTCGGTCCCACCCGCGCTGCGATTCGTCAGCGCCATCACGCCGACCCTCGCACCCAGGGCGAGGCGCTGGCTGTCCCACAAGATGGGCAACGACACGGTGTTCCTCGACTTCGATCGCGCCGCGCGCGAAGGCTACGAGCGGCGAGCGCAGTCAGCGCGGGGTGTGGTCGAGTCCCCGGGCGGCCTCGACTAAGCGAACGACGGCAGGGCATCGCCCATTCGGTGGGCCTCGACGACGTCGAGGTGCTCGAAAAGTTCGTCAAGGCCGAACTGGTAGTCGTCGTCGCTTCCGACGAACACCACGTGGGCAATGCCGCCGCCCTCGGCCTCGATGAGTGCGATCACCGTCGCCGTGGCGAGATCAGGATTCTCGACCTCGGCATAGGACGGAGGCCAGAACCAGATCAGACCGGCGTTGTCGGCGCCCTCATCACCGAACACCCACCCGCGCTCGGTGAGCGCGGCGTCGAAATGTTCCAGGCCAGCGACGATTTCGGCGACGCGTTCCTCGCGGTCGCCCGGTAACCCGGCCTGCACCCGGGCCGCCTGCCGCTTCCTGCGACGGGCCTTCTTCGCATCAGACCGTCTCGACACTCAGCTCAATGCCCCATCCAGGTCGGCGATCAGGTCCTCCGTGCCCTCCAGTCCGACCGAGACCCGCACGACGCCGTCACCCAGACCGATCTCGGCCCGGCCCTCCGGGCCCATCGCCCGATGCGTCGTCGTCGCCGGATGGGTAACCAGCGATTTGGAATCCCCGAGGTTGTTCGAGATATCGATCAGTCGTAGCTTGTCCAGCACCTCGAACGCACGCTCTTTGCCACGGCTGGCCGGGACGTCGAGCTCGAACGTCACCACGGTGCCCCCGCCGGTCATCTGGCGCTTGGCCAGGTCATACTGCGGGTGCGACTCCAGGAACGGATAGCGCACCCACCGCACCGCCGAGCTGGACTCCAGGAACTCGGCTATCCGGTGGGCGGACGAATTCTGATGCTGCACACGCAGTTCCAGCGTCTCCAGTCCCTTCACCAACGTCCACGCGTTGAACGGGCTGAGCGCCGGTCCGGTGTGCCGCATCAGCTTCTGCACCGGCTCATCGATGTACTGCTCACTGCCGAGGATCGCCCCGCCCAGTACCCGGCCCTGGCCGTCGATGTGTTTGGTGCCCGAGTAGACGACGACGTCAACGCCGAGCGGAAACCCCTGTTGCAGAATCGGTGTCGCGAAGACGTTGTCCAAAACGACCTTCGCCCCGGCGCGATGGGCCAGGTCGCACACCGCGGCGATGTCCACCAGCTGCTGCATCGGGTTCGATGGCGTCTCGAAGAACACCGCCTGGGTAGGGACCGAGAGCGCCTCCTCCCACTGGGAGAGGTCGTCGCCGTCGACGAACACCGTCTCCACACCCCAGCGCGGGAGGATCTCGTTGCACACCACGAAGCATGACCCGAACAGGCTGCGCGCCGCCACCAGTCGATCACCGGCAGCCAGCAACGCACCCAACGAGGTGAACACGGCAGACATCCCGCTCGACGTCGCGAAGCAGGCCGGCGCACCCTCGATCAGCCGCAGCCGCTCCTCGAACATCGAGACCGTGGGGTTGCCGTAGCGCGAGTAGACGTAGCGATCGATATCACCCGAGAAAGCCTTCTCCGCTTCGGCCGCCGACTGGTAGACGTACCCCGACGTCAGGTACACCGCCTCGGCGGTCTCCTCGAAACCCGATCGCAGCAACCCGCCACGCACACCGATGGTCGCCTGGCCGACCCCGTCAGGCAGCTGGGCCGGTATCCGCACCGACGGCACGGCCTGATCGGGACCGCTCACGACTGTCTCCATGGCAGCCCGATGGACCGCCAACCGGTAACGCCGCGGTGCCCCTGCTCGTCGAGGTTGCCTTCGAAGCCGTCCAGGATGTTGTAGGACGGGCCGATACCGGCCGCCGTTGCCGCCTCGGCGGCCGGAACGGAGCGGTTGCCCGAGCGACACAGGAACACCACGGGGCCGTCGCCCGGCGTGACACCCGAGGCCAGCAGATCGTCGACGAAGCCGTCGTTGCGCGCGCCGTTGGCGCGGTTCCACTCCACGTAGACGACGTCGCGGCCCAGGCTGGAGAGGTCAGCCACCCCGACGAAACGCCACTCAGCTTCGGTACGACAGTCGACCAGGACCGCATCGGGGTTCTCGCTCAGCAGCTTCCAGGCCTCCTGGGGCGTGACATCTCCGGCATAACTCACGATCGTGAGTGTCCCACAGCTAATTGGGGCCAGTCGAGCAGACCTTCCACGCCCCGTCCTGGCGCTCGAAAGCGATCTCGACCGTCTCCTTGCGGTCGGGATCCTTGGAGAAGTGATAGGTGACCTCAGCGGTGGCCCGATCGCCATCGATCGCTATGCCGTTCGCCGAATCGATAAACCGCTCACCCCGATTCTCAACCGAATCCCGTTGTCCAGCAATTATTTCTGGTTCAAAACCCTGTTTCTCGACACAGGTGTACGCGCGGAAGTCAGCGTAATCCTGGCGCTGCAGTGCGTCGTTCTGCGCGACCACGGCCAGCCTGATCTGCTGGTCGTCGGTGAGTTCGTCACCGGAGAACACATTGAACAACCAGACGACGATCACGACGGTGACGGCGATCGCCAGCGCGGCGAGGAACGGCGCGGCGGTGGTGCCGCCCGAGGATGAATCAGCCGGGTCGGTCACCGGAGCCTGCCCATCGCGGTCGCCACCCGGCGTGCGCGGTCGCGCGCCACGATGGGGTCGGGCGCGGTCGCCGTCGACAGGGCGTACCAGCGCCGGGCGCCGGTCGAATCGGAGGGATCGAACAGCCGCACGTCGCTTTCGGCAACGGCAAGCGCCTCGGCCAGCACGAGACGCAGCCCGGCCCCATCCGCAACGACGCGTTCCGAGCCCGACACATAGCTCAGCTCGGCGGCACCCGGCGAGATCATGATGGTGTCCACGGGAAGCCCGAGGACGGCCCGGGCGTGCAACTCGAACTCGGAGAGACGCTGCGAGCGCAAAGTCACCAGCCCACTGTCGTTCGGTTGCGGCCGCACGTCAGCGAAATAGACCTCGTCGCCGCGCACGGACAACTCCACGCTGAAGACACCGCGGCCACCCAGTGAGTTGACGATTCGGGCGGCGATCGACTTCGCGGCGTCCAGCGCGGCCGGTGACAGGTGCTGGGGCTGCCAGGATGCCAGGGCCACACCGTCGGTCCGGTGATGCCCGATCGGCTCGCAGAAACGTACGACGGGGCCCGCGGGGCCGGCGGTGCGCACGGCCAGCAACGTCACCTCGACATCGACCTCGACCACGCTCTCCGCCATGACCCGCTGCCGGCTGAGCCGGCCGCCCGCGACTGCGCGCTGCCAGGCGGGCTCGACGTCCTCGGCCCGCAGCAATACCGACTCCCCCGCACCGGGACCGGCGGCGACGGGTTTGACCGACAGCGGAAAACCCGCATGCTGCGCAATCGCGCAGAGCTCGGCTGCCGAACCGGCGAACCAGAACGGAATGGTGGGCAACCCCAGTTCGTCGGCCGCGAGCCGTCGCAAACCCTCGCCGTCCAGCGACAGACGGGTACAACGCGGGGTCGGAAACACCTCCACCTCACCGCGCTCGGCGATCGCGACCAGTGCATCGGTGGCCACCGCCCCGGTGTCGGCCACCACGTAGTCGGGTTTCCGGGTCTCGATCAGCTCAAGCACGTCGGCGTGCCGATCCACCAAGATCACGTCAGCACCGAGGCGCCGGAACGCCAGCGCGAGTTCCCGACGGCGCGGGCCGGCGCCCAGCAGCATCACCACGGCCGAACCGGCAGGCTCGGTCGCCGTCTGCTCAATCACACTGGGTCCGTCCGTCGGATCGCTCATCGACAGTCCACCCTGCCAGAACCAGCGGTCCGATGAGTCGCGCCATGCGCAACCGGTCCTCGGGTGGTCGAACATCTGAAATATTGTCGGCATGACCCGTCGCGTCTCGTGGTTGCTCGCGCTCGTGATCGTCGCCGCGTCGGGCGCGTTGATGGGGCTCTTCGGCGGCGGTGATGCGGCCGAGCAGTCGCCGGTACCGGTTCCGCCCGCTGCGGAGTCGGCCCGGGCCGACGCCGCACGCGCCCAGTTCCCCGGCGGTGATCGTGTTCCGGTGATCCTGGTGGTCAGCCGAGACGACGGCGCCGCGCTCACTCCAGCCGAACTGGAGGAGGCCGACCAGGCCCGCAAGCGCATGCTCGCTGCCGCCGACGCCGGCGGGGCTGGGGCGGTGGGGACTCCAGCCGGTCCGCCCCTCCAGGTGTCAGACGACCGAAAAGCGGCACTCGCGGTGGTCCCGTTGCCGGCCGACCTCTCCGGCTTCGCGCTCAACGACGCGGTCAAGGCGCTGCGCACGGCCGCGTCCGAGGGACTGCCCGACGATCTGCGGGCCGAGGTCACCGGCGGACCGGCCTTCGGCGCGGACATCGCCGACTCGTTCTCCGGTGCGAATGTGACACTGCTCATCGTCACCGCGGCGGTGGTGGCGCTGCTGCTGATCATCACCTACCGCTCCCCCGTGTTGTGGCTGGCGCCGCTGCTGGTGATCGGCTTCGCCGACCGGGTCGGTGCGGTCGCCGGCTCGGCGGTGGCCGAGGCTGCGGGCATGATGCCGGACGGATCGACGTCGGGGATAACGAGCGTTCTGGTTTTCGGTGCCGGCACCAACTATGCGTTGCTGCTCATCTCGCGGTACCGAGAAGAACTGGGACGTCACCAGTCGCACCGGGTCGCTTTGGACACCGCCGTCCGTCGCGCCGGACCGGCCATCATCGCCAGCAACGCGACCGTGGTGCTGGCGCTGCTGACCCTGCCCTTGGCATCCTCACCGAGTACCCGCAGTCTGGGGGTCCAGGCCGCCGCCGGTCTGGTGGTCGCAGCGGTGTTCGTGCTCCTGGTTCTCCCGCCGCTGCTCGACGTGTTCGGCCGGAAGTTGTTCTGGCCGTTCATCCCTCGCGTCGGCGACAAGCCCCTCACCGACAGCGGGGCCTGGCACCGGGTGGCCGCCGCCGTCGCGCGACGACCGGCTCAAGTCGCGATCGTCTCGATCGGCACGCTGGCCCTGCTGTGCGCCGGGCTCTTCAGCACACCGCTCGGCCTGTCACAGACCGAGCAGTTTCGCGTTCAGGCCGAATCGGTGAGCGGCTACGACACCCTGGCGGCCCACTTTCCCAGCGGGCTGACCGACCCCACCCGCGTCATCGCCTCGACCGACCAGGCCGCCACCGTGCAACAGGCGATCGAGGACACCCCCGGCGTGGTGTCGGTGTCGCCGGCCGGAACCGCGCCGGACGGACTGAGCCAGTGGTCGGTTGTCCTGGCCGCCGCCCCCGCCTCCGAAGAAGCTTTCGAAACAGTTGACGCACTTCGTGACTCGGTCCATCGGGCCGATCCTGACGGCCTCGTCGGTGGGTCCGACGCCAAGGCCCGGGACGCGGCTTCAGCCGCCGGTCATGACCGCGCGATCGTGGCGCCCGCCATCCTCGCGGTAGTCCTGGTGGTGCTGTATGTGTTGCTGCGTTCGGCACTGGCACCGCTGATCCTGGTTGCGGTCACCGTACTGAGCGCGCTGGCCGCGCTCGGGCTGGGCGGCTGGGCGAGCGTACACGTCTTCGGATTTCCGGCGCTGGACAACACCGCGCCGCTGTTCGCGTTCCTGTTCTTGGTGGCACTCGGGGTGGACTACACGATCTTCCTGGTGACCCGGGCCCGGGAGGAGACCCCCGAGCACGGCACCCGCGACGGCATCATCCGGGCCGTCTCGGCGACCGGCGCGGTGATCAGCAGCGCAGGCATCGTGTTGGCAGCCGTGTTCTGCGTGTTGGCCGTACTCCCCCTGATCGTGTTGACCCAGTTGGGCATCATCGTCGGGTTGGGCATCCTGTTGGACACCTTCGTCGTTCGCACGGTGATCATTCCGGCGCTGTTCACGCTCATCGGACCCAGGATCTGGTGGCCGGCGCTGCCCGCCGGGGACCGCCGGATCACCCGGGGCGGCCGGCACCGCGCTCCCCGAACCCGCTCTCGTCGCCGGGCAGATCGATCACGCCGGCACGCCCCAGAAACACCAGGCTGACCACGAGGACCCAGACTGGAAAGGCCACCGTCATCCACAACGTGGTGTCGCTGGCCACCAGCAGGGCCAGCGCGAGAAGGTAGGACACCACAACCAGCCAGCGGGGCATCAGAGCCGTCCGCAACCAGATGGTGGCCAGGGAGATCATGAAAACCGCTGCCATCCGAAGCGCATAGGTGTTGCCCAGCGCGACGACCAGTGCCTGCCCGAACGCCGCGACCTCGGTGCGCTGCCCGCCGTCGGCGAGAAACTCCTTACTGGCCAGCAATCCGGCGCCCACCGCCGTGGACGCGAAGATCATCGCCAGGAACAGCAGCCCGCTGCCGATGAACACCGTCGAGAAGAACTTGTCCTCGAGATCCCCCAGGACGTCGCGGACTACGCCGATGAACCACAGAAACGCAATACCCGAGAAGGGCATCAGGACCACGGCAACCCGCAACTGCGTCCCACAACCGTCGACCCACTGGGAGCCGAGCTCTTGCCCGCCGGGCAGCGCGGTGCGAATCAGCACCAGGGCCGTCCCGAACAGCAGCGCGAACAGCACGCCGGCGAATGCGGCAGCCCGCGGTGTCGAGAGGCGGTGGATTTTTCTCTCAACCGGATGCGTCACGGGCCCATGGTGGCACGCCGGCGCCGCCGGGTGCAGGTGATCAGCCCGCCCATACGTCCTCGACGTAGCGATCGGACTCCACCAAGGTGGCGAGCCACTCGCGGGCCCGTGCCTCGTCGGCACCGGTGCGGGCGCGGTAGATGTCCAGGAATGCCCGCCGCACGGCCGGGGCCATCTTGGCACCGTCGCCGCACACGAACACGTGTGTGTCCTTGGCGGGATCGCCCAGAAGGGCCCAGACCTCCTCCGCGTCGGCGGCGATACGGTCCTGCACGTAGCGGACGTCGTCCTGCGGCGCACGCGAAAAGGCCGGTCGCATTCGTACGATCCCGAGACTTTCGGCTTCGTTGAACTGCTCGCGGAAGATGTAGTCGACGTCAGGATCGCGCACTCCGAAGAAGCACAATGCGGGCGCATACGGGGCGCCGTCCCGGTGGGCGGCCAGGCGGTCGCCCATGAAGCCGCGGAACGGGGCGACACCGGTACCCGCGCTGACCAGGATCACGTTTTTCTCGGGGTCGGCGCCTGCCCGGAAAGCCTGGCGGGCCGGGTCCACCCGGGCACGAATCTGCGCTCCGGTTCCGAGGGCGGCGAGATGGTTGGAGGCCACGCCCTTGAAGTGCCCGTAGCCGGACCGGGCCGGCGCGTGGAGCACACTGACCACGAGGGCGACGACGTTCGGTGACAGCTTCGACGACGAGGCGATCGAGTAATGGCGCGGCGTCATCGGCTCAAGCAGCTCGAGAAATTCCGCACCTTTGATGTCGCAGGCAGGAAACTCGACAAGACATTCGATCGCGCTGAGGGCACAAGGCTCGGCTGACTCGGCAAGCTGCTCAAGGCGCTGGCGTTCCGGCTGGCACGGGTTGGCGGCGGCGAGCTTGCGCAGTTGGCTGTGGGTCACGGGTTTCCGAAGTTCCACGAAGTGGGTGAACAGTTGGCGCGCGCTCACCTCGCGGTCGATGGCGATCATCCGTCGAGACGTCCGCCGAGGATTGATTGACACTCGCAGGTCGGGATCCACTTCGAGTGCTTCCATCACCGCCTCGACGAGGTCCGGCGGGTTGTCCGCGAGGACCGTCAGGTGGTCACCCGTGTGGTATTCAACGCCGTCTGAGAGGGCAACCCGGACAAAGCGTTTAGCCTGTCCCAAGGCGTTGTCGTCGCTGACCAACTCAACGTTCTCCAGCACGGTCATCGGGGTCACCTCGAACCGGGCATCGATGGCCGCGGTCACCGGACCGGAGATGGTGTGCAGGTCATAGAGCGGCTCGCCGGTGTCGGTCACCGGGAGGGCATCCGGGTCGCCGAAGCGCGCCGAGAGTTGCGCCCCCAGCGCGCCCGAGAACTCTTCGACCGCGCCCGTGAGGTCGCCCGAGGTGTCTGCCGCGCCCATCGGCACCAAACGCTGACCGCCTAGCTGCGCCAATCGCTCATCGATACGCTTCGGTACGGCCTGGTAGGTCTCGGCCCAGTTGTGGTCCCCGACCCCGAGCACGGCGAAGTTCGGCGAGCCGCTCAACGCGGCGCCCTCGCTATTCAGCCAGCTGAAGAACGCGCGCGCGTCATCGGTTGCCTGTCCGTTGTAGGACGAGGCGATAATCAACGTCGCATCTGCCTCGGGCAGGTTGCCGACGGCGTCATCCAACGGTCCGACCGTCGCGGTGAACCCGATGTCGGTGGCCTCTTGAGCGAGTTGGCTAGCCAGCGCCCGGCAGGTGCCGAGGTTCGACCCGTGCAGGATCGACAGGGTAGTCCCGGCCGTGATGGGTGAGACCGCGTGCGACTGGTGACCGGTGGCGGACGCCCCTGCCGCGGTCTCCGCCGGCTTCGCACGATGGCGGTCGGCGGGGGTGCGTCGGATCAGATCGAGGTGGAAACCGACCGGGCGGCGGCTGGTTTGACTATCCCATTGCAGTACATAGTGTTGGGAATCGATCAGGCGGTATCGATGCACCAGGCGGGCGATCGCCATGGTGGCCTCGTGCACCGCGAACTGACGGCCGATACAGGACCGGGCCCCGGTGCCGAACGGCTTGAACAAGGCCGCCGGGCGCTCCGCGGCGAGCGCGGGTTCGAATCGGTCCGGGTCGAAGAGTTCGACGTTGTCGCCCCATTCCGGCTGGCGGTGCAGCGCCCCGGTGAGGACCGTGACCGCTTCTCCCTGCTTGATCGGGTACTTGCCACCGATAACGCAGTCCGCCAATGCCATTCGATCGAAGCTGAGCACGGGAGGGGACAGTCGCAGCGTCTCGCTGAGCACCTGCCGCAGGTAGGTGAATTTGCCGATGTCGTCATAGCTGGGCAGGTAGTCATCCTCGGCACCGAAAACCTCGTCCACCTCGGCCTGGACTCGGGACAGCGCCGCCGGGTGCCGCACGATGTTGTAGAGGGCGGTGGGCATCAGTTCGGATGTGGTCAGTTGCCCGGCGATGAGAAAGGTCATGATCTGGTTGCGGATGTTCTGCTCGTCGAGCACCGGCCTGCCGGCGGCATCGGGCTTGAGCATGGTGTACAAGAGGTCATCGACGCCGTCGGCGTTGGCGGTGTGCTCATCGACAAGTTCGTCGAAATACTCATGGAGTTTGGCCAGCTCGGTCTCGAATTCCGCTGTCCTCTCCGGTGTTCCGATCGCATCGAGGGCGCGGGTGAAGCTCTCCGGGATCGGGGCAAGCCCGTCGTGGCCGAACGATTCAAACCGGGCTCCGAACCCGGCCAGCGCGACGGTGTCCATGGCAAGCTTCTGCAGGTCATCGGCAACGTTGACCGGCTGACGGCCGATGCTGGCATCCCAGCGGGCGATGAGCTTGCAGTTGATGTCCAGCATGGCTGCGTGGTATTTGCGCAGACCGGCATAGCTGAAACCAGGCAGCAGAACGTCATGGGCCTTCTGCCAGTTCGGCTCCCCGTGATAAGCGGTGAACAATCCGTCGCCGGCCAGCCGGCGGATGCGAGCCAGGGGCGGGGTCAGGTTCTTGGCGAACCTGCTCTCGTCGCTGAGTTCCGCGACGAGCGGCAGTGAGCAGGCGTACAGCTTTCGGAACCCGCTATAGCTGGCATAGAACAGCGGTCCATGGAGCTCCCCGAGAACATCGATGGGCAGGGCATAGGGTCGGCCGGCCAGCTGCGCCGGAGTTGGCAGAGCGCTTCCGGCCGAGGGAACATTGTCGAGCTCCGGGGGCAGTGCGGGTGCGAAATTCGCCATGGCCGACAGCCTAGGCGGAATCGGTCCCGGGTTGACTACGGCTGCCCCGGCAGCAGCCGGATCATCAGACCGTTGGCCTCCGCCAGCAGCGTGCCGTCGCGTCGGCACAATTCGGCGTTGACGAAGGCTTTCCGCCCTTGGACCTCGCGCACCCATCCCCGCACGGTCAGCGCGGTGTCGATCGGGGTGACACTTCGATAGTCCACGTGCAGGAAAGCGGTCCGGCTGATCGGCCGCCCGGCGGCGTGAATCACCATGCCGAATACCGCGTCGAACAACAGCGGCAGCACTCCGCCATGGACGGCCGAATTCCCGCCGACCGAGAATCGGCTGAAGGTCACTGCCAGCTCGACCCCGTCCGGTCCGAACCTGACCACCTGGTAAGGCGGCATCAGCAGGCTGCCCCCGCCGGGCAGGGTGGGAACCCGGTTAGCCGGACCGACACCTTCGGCCGCCTCGAACGGTCCCAACAGGTCGGCGATGTCCTCGGCCAGGTCGGCGGCGCGCTCCCAGGTGTCGGCGTCGGGATCGGCCGACACAGCCAGATCCTGTGCCCGGCGCATCGCAGCCAGGAACCGTCCGAAGCCCGGGCCGGGCTGGGCCGCCTGGAAGTTCGGGAAACCGCCGCGGTGGTCGTACTCGGGGTCGACCTTCCTCGGATCGTCCGTCACGTGCTGGCCAGGATGTCTCGCCGGACGATCGTCTGATCGCGCCCAGGGCCCACCCCGATGCACGAAACGCGGGCTCCGGCAAGCTCTTCGAGCCGAAGCACATAGTCGCGCGCCTTGGCGGGCAGATCATCGAATTGCCGGGCGCCCGAAATGTCCTCCCACCACCCGGGGAGTTCCTCGTAAATCGGCTCGGCGCGGGCGATGTCGCTCTGGGTCATCGGCATCTCGTCAGTGCGCTTGCCATCCACCGTGTATCCCACGCAGATCGGCACGGTCTCCAGGCTGGACAGCACGTCGAGCTTGGTGAGGAAATAGTCGGTGACGCCGTTGACCCTGGTTGCATAGCGTGCGATCACCGCATCAAACCAGCCGCACCGGCGCCGGCGTCCCGTGGTTACGCCGATCTCACCACCGGTCTTGGCCAAGTACTCACCGCTTTGGTCGAACAGCTCGGTGGGCAACGGTCCGGACCCCACCCGCGTCGTGTAGGCCTTGAGAATCCCCAGGACGGTCGTGATCCGGGTGGGGCCGATACCCGATCCGACCGCCGCCCCGCCCGCAGTCGGATTCGACGAGGTGACGAAGGGATAGGTGCCGTGATCGACGTCGAGCAGCGTGCCCTGTGAGCCCTCCAGCAGCACCGTTTCCCCCTGCTCCAGCGCCGCATTGAGCAACAGCCGGGTGTCGGCGATACGGTGGCGGAAGCCTTCTGCCTGCTTGAGCAACTCGTCGACCACCTCGGCGGAATCCAGCGCCTTGCGGTTGTAGATCTTGACCAACACCTGGTTCTTGAATTCCAGCGCGCCCTCGATCTTCTCGGCCAGCTGTTGGGGGTCGAGCACATCGGCGACACGGATTCCGATACGTGCGATCTTGTCCTGATAGCAAGGCCCGATACCGCGGCCGGTGGTGCCGATTCGTTTGCTGCCCGCGTAACGCTCGACGACCTTGTCGATCGCCACGTGATAAGGCATCAACAGGTGGGCGTCGGCCGAGATGAGCAGCCGGTCGGTTTCCACCCCACGAGATTCGAGGCCCCGGAGCTCGGTGAGCAGCACCCCGGGGTCGACGACCACCCCGTTGCCGATGACGTTGGTCACCCCGGGGGTCAGGATGCCCGACGGGATCAGGTGGAGTGCGAAGTTCTCCCCCGTCGGCAGCACCACCGTGTGACCGGCGTTGTTACCCCCCTGGTAGCGAACGACCCACCGGACACGACCACCGAGAAGGTCGGTGGCCTTACCTTTGCCCTCGTCACCCCATTGGGCGCCGATGAGGACGATTGCCGGCATGGCAGTATCTTCCTTTGCTCTTCGTGCTCGCACCGCGCTCACCTACTGCGCAGCCGGTGAGACACCCTATCCGATCAACATCGGACCTGATCACCGCCCGTTTACAAGGAGCAGATTGGACCCCCAGCCCGTCGCGGTTCTGTTGTTCGGCGGACGCCGGGCTCCCTGGGGGCTGGGCGCTCTCCCGGTAATCGACCCCAAGGCCGTCCATGACCCGGCGTGCC
Source organism: Actinomycetes bacterium (assembly GCA_022601135.1). Classification (GTDB taxonomy): domain Bacteria; phylum Actinomycetota; class Actinomycetes; order Mycobacteriales; family Mycobacteriaceae; genus Mycobacterium. The sequence continues at coordinate 67,293 of JAHZJB010000126.1, forward strand.
CGGACTTCCCCATCGGCCCCATCGGTTATCGCCGCATCATCGTGGTCGGCACGCATGCCGATCTGGCGGCGGTGCTGACCCGGTTGCTGCGCACCGAACGCCTCGACATCGAGGTGGCCCACGTGACCCGACGCTGGCAGGGCCGGTGTGCCCGCATCGGCGCAGCCACCCGGGTTCCACTCATCAGAGACGAGACAGGCAGCGTCGTGACCCGAGTGGCCTACTGGTTGCCCCAGGAGGGTTCCCCGACGATTCGCGGCGAGGCAGTGGTCGACGACACGGTGCTGTTCAACGGTGCGGTGACCGGTGTGCGGATAGAGCCGACCGCGGCGGTGCCTGGACTCCGTGCCAGCACGCGGTCGGGCCGCATGCGGCCCAGGCGCTGGGTGACCGGACGCGCCGCCCAGCTGGGCACCACCGGAGCGCTGGTGATCCGTGACGGGAACCCGGCGCCGCGGCCAATTCGGCGCTCCACCTTCTACCGGCATACCGAGGGTTGGCTCCGGGTAGGGCTCTGATAACCCGGCTAGCCTCATGCGGTGAGCATTCGGCCCCTGCACCAGTCGGTGCGTCCCAGCCCGGTCTTTCTGGCGATCGTCGCGCTCACGGCGACGGGAGGGGTCGTCGCGTGGGTCTCGGCGGAACAGATCCAGCCGATGGCCTACCTCGGCGTCTTCGTTTTCGTCATCTTCGGATGGCTGGTGACGTTGTGTCTGCACGAGTTCGGCCACGCCTACTCCGCGTGGCGGTTCGGTGACCGCGACGTCGCCGCGCGCGGATACCTCACCCTCAACCCGCTGAAGTACTCCCACCCGCTGCTCTCACTCGGCCTGCCCGTCCTGTTCATCGCGCTGGGGGGCATCGGACTGCCGGGCGGCGCGGTGTACGTCCAGACCGCGTTCATGACGAAACGCCAGAAAACCCTGGTCAGCCTGGCCGGCCCGGCCGTCAATCTCGGGTTCGCGATACTGCTGCTCACGCTGACCCGACTGATGTACGACCCGGCCCACGCAGTGTTCTGGGCGGGCGTCGCGTTCCTGGGCTTCCTGCAGATCACCGCATTCCTGCTCAACATGCTGCCCATTCCCGGTCTGGACGGCTATTCCGCGCTGGAGCCCCACCTCAGCCCGGAAACGCAGCGTGCGTTGCAGCCCGCCAAACAATGGGGCTTTTTCCTCCTGCTGATCCTGTTGATCGCGCCGGGACTCAACCAATGGTTCTTCTCGACGGTGTACTGGCTGTTCGAACTGTCCGGTGTGTCCGCCACCCTGTCGGCAGTCGGGAGTCAGCTGACCCGGTTCTGGTCGGCCTGGATGTGATCCAGCGGTTGCGGTAGGCGGTCAGTGGTAGATAGCGCTGGCGACGTCGCGCTTCTGTCGCCGGAGCCGTTGCACGGCACCGGTCGAGAATCCGCCGCCGGTCGGCCGGTCGGGCACCTCGTTCAGATCTTCGGCCAACGTCCAGCCTGAGCCGAGCTCAATCAACGACCGGTGCTTGGTGGCGTAATAGTCCGGGCTGATCGAGATCCCCACACCGGTTGCGCCGGCAGCGGCGGCAATCATGTGCGGGTGAAAACGGGTCGAGATCCACGTCTGCCCGTCCGCCACCGGAAGACCCCTGGCCCACACATCGACGAACGGGTAGAAACGCGCGCCCGGCATTTCGTGCTCGATGAGCGCGTAGACCTCGCGGTCAACCCTCGGTATTCCTTCGACCACGCACACCTGCGCCGGTGATACTTCCCAGGCCCGCAACATCGACAGCGTGACCCCGGCGACCGCTGCCGTGCCGACGTCGTTCATGTCCGACTGCAGGCAAATCATCACCGACGGCAGCGTCTCATCCGGCCACGCCTGCTGTGGGGTGGCGGTGCGGTGTCCCTGCCCAATCGTCAAGAACGCATCATCGACGCCCGGCGTGATCCCGAGCAGCTTCCCCGATTCTGCATCGCGAACGTCGACGACATCGAACCGGTCAGCCAGTGCACGCAACAGCGGTCCAGTGCCCGGCGGCTCCGGAGTGAGCCCATGGCCCGACAGCGCCGCCCGAGCCCCCGAACGGCGCGCAGCCGCAGCGGCTCCCGCCAGCACACCGAGGTGCCGCGGCCACACCGCGTTGACGTATCCGCCACCGACGACGTGAACAACGTCGAGCCGCTGGAGTGCGTCGATCCCCAGGTGCCAGCGTGGCGCCATCCCCGGGTTGGCGATGGCACTCTGCACCCAGGAAGCAACCTCCCACGGGTCGTCCGAGGGCGCCTCCCAACACAAACGCCATAGCGTGTCGACGAAGCGGACCCGCGGATGCGCCTGGCCGAAGAGCAACTGACTCGGGCCGGGTGCGGGAGTGTCGACCCAGACCTCGGCATTGGGCGCCACCTCATCCAGGTGGCGCAACCAACCGTCAAGGATCAGTTCGTCCCCGAAATTCGGGAAGCCGGAGGTGGCAACCAGGTAGTACACGGGAGACTCCCGGCTTGATCCCATCAGGCGACGCTACCGGGCGGGCAGGCGCAGGGCTGCCCGGCTTGTCATATATGCGTCTTTCCGCATATATTTTCTCCCATGGGCGCAGGACACGACCACGGGAACGCGGACTCCCGCGTTTCCCGAATGCTCATCGCCGCGGGCATCCTGTCCATCTTCTTCGTCGTCGAACTGACCACGGCGCTGGCCATCAACTCCATCGCGCTGCTTGCCGACGCCGGCCACATGTTGACCGACCTGGTGGCCATGTTCATGGGATTGACCGCGGTGCTCCTGGCCCGGCGCGGCAGCACATCACCGTCGCGCACCTACGGCTGGCACCGCGCCGAAGTCTTCACCGCCGTGGCCAACGCCGTGCTGCTGCTCGGGGTCGCGGGATTCATCCTTTTCGAAGCGTTCGAACGCCTCGGGGACGCCCCCGACGTTCCGGGCGTGCCGATGATCGTGGTCGCGTTGCTGGGATTGCTCGCCAACGCGGTGGTTGTGCTGCTGCTGCGGTCCCACTCACGTACGAGCCTCGCGGTCAAGGGCGCCTACATGGAGGTTCTCGCCGACACCCTGGGAAGCGTCGGAGTATTGATCGCCGGCATCGTCACCGTCACCACGGGGTGGCCCTACGCCGACGTCGTCGTCGCCGTGCTGGTGGCATTGTGGGTGCTCCCCCGCGCCATCTCGCTGGCTCAGGCCGCGCTGCGCATCCTGTCCGAGACATCACCCAGCCATATCGACGTGGAAGAGCTTCGCACGGCGCTCGGTGCCGTCGAGGGCGTCACCGAGGTGCACGACCTCCACGTGTGGACCCTGGTTCCGGGCAAGGACATGGTCACCGCCCACCTGACCAGCACACGTAACTCGGCGGCGGTGCTCGACGACGCCCGCGCCGTGTTCACCGCGCGCGGCCTCGCCCACTCCACAGTTCAGGTGGAACCGCCTGACTCCACCGCCGATTGCGAATGTGAAAGTGACAGACGGTAACCAGCCCGGGATCAGGACAACCCGAGTTCCGCGCGGGCGGACCCATCACAATCGTCGAGCAGATCCAGGCAACGCTGATACTCCGCGGTCTCCCCGATAGCGCCGGCGGCGCGGGCCAGCGCTGCCACACAGCGCAGAAAGCCCCGATTGGGTTCGTGGAAGAAGGGCACCGGACCGAAACCCTTCCATCCGTTGCGACGAAGTTGATCGAGCCCACGGTGGTAGCCGGTGCGGGCGTAGGCGTACGCGGTGACAGCCTTGTCCTCGTCGAGAGCACTTTCGGCGAGCAGCGCCCAGGCAATCGATGCCGATGGATGCGCAGCGGCCACCACCGCCGGATTCTCCCCGGCGTCCAATTCGGCCTCGGCCGCGGGATCACCGGGCAGCAAAACCGGTTCTGGTCCGAGGAGATCGCCCAACTGAGTCATGGGCCCATTGTGCCGTGCGACCGCGGGCACCCGTCACCGCGGATGGTTAAGCTTCGCCCGTAGCCTCGGCAGACAGGGACGCCGGCGCGCGGAACGGATCAGGGAGGATTGAGCAGGGATGTCGAACCCCACAGGACCTGACCGCCCGGACGAGCCCGAGTCTTCCGAGCCGACGGGGCCCGAGGCGCATCTCGCCGGCCCGGATGACGAGACGGGGGTGGCGACCGAACCCGACTCCGAGCAAGGGCCGGCCACCGAGGTCATGGCACCCGCCGAACCGCAGGCCGAGAACCCGACGGCACAATCCAGCGAGCGGCGATTCACTGCCCCGTCCGGATTCGACGCGGGATCCACTCAGATCATCGACCAGCCCGCAGACCCGGCCACCGAGGTGTTTCCGACCGCCGAAGGCGATCAGACCGAGTCGTTCGATGCGCAGAAACCAGTTACCCCCCAGACAATTCCGGCACGTGATGAAGCCCCTCCGGCACCGAAGAAGACACGGGGCTGGGGCTGGGCGGCGGCCATCGTGCTCATCATCGCGGCACTGGCGGGTATTGCGATTCTCGGCACCATCCTGCTGACCCGCGTTTCCCAGCCTGCGGTGTCCCAGGAGGAGATGGTCCGCGCCACGATCCAGGACTTCGACATTGCGGTGCAGAACGGTGACCTGTCCACGCTGCGCAGCATCACCTGCGGGGCCACCCGTGACAACTACGTTCGCTATGACGAGAAGGCCTGGTCGGACACCCACTCCCGAGTAGCCGCCGCCAAGCAGTACCCGGTCGTCGCCAGCATCGATCAAGTGGTCGTCAACGGCGATCACGCCGAGGCCAACGTCACGACCTTCATGGCGTACGCGCCGCGGATCCGCTCGACGCGAAGCTTCGATCTGGAGTTCCGCGACGACCAGTGGAAGATCTGCCAGGCGCCGGCCAGCTAGCCACTTACGCTGCGGCCCGCGCTGTGCAGGTCGTTGCACGCCTCGATGACCCGGTCGACCATGCCGACCTCGGCCTTCTTCAGGTAGCTGCGCGGGTCGTAAACCTTCTTGTTGCCCACTTCGCCATCGACCTTGAGCACGCCGTCGTAGTTGGTGAAAAAGTGGCCGGCGATCTGGCGACTGAACGCGTATTGCATGTCGGTGTCGACGTTCATCTTGACCACGCCGTACTTCAAGGAGTCCTCGATCTCCGACTTGAGCGAGCCCGACCCCCCGTGGAACACGAAATCGAACGGCTGGGAGCCCTCCGGCAGACCCAGTTTCGCCGCGGCCACCTGCTGACCCTCGGCCAACACCTCCGGCTTGAGCACCACGTTGCCGGGCTTGTAGACGCCGTGCACGTTGCCGAAGGTCGCGGCCAGCAGATACTGGCCCTGCTCACCGGCGCCCAGGGCGTCGATGGTCTTCTCGAAGTCCTCGGCGCTGGTGTAGAGCTTTTCGTTGATCTCCGCCTCGACACCGTCCTCTTCGCCACCGACCACGCCGATCTCGATCTCCAGGATGATCTTGGCGGCCGCCGCCTGCTTGAGCAGTTCCTGCGCGATCGACAGGTTCTCGTCGATCGGCACCGCGGAGCCGTCCCACATGTGCGACTGGAACAACGGGTTACGACCCGCGCTTACCCTTTCGGTGGAGATCGCCAGGAGCGGCCGGACATAGCCGTCCAGCTTGTCCTTCGGGCAGTGGTCGGTGTGCAGCGCCACCGTGATCGGGTACTTGTCGGCGACGATGTGCGCGAACTCGGCCAGCGCCACCGCGCCGGTGACCATGTCCTTGACCCCCAGGCCGGAACCGAATTCGGCACCGCCGGTGGAGAACTGGATGATTCCGTCGCTGCCCGCGTCGGCGAAGCCCTTGAGCGCGGCGTTAATGGTCTCCGACGATGTGCAGTTGACGGCCGGGAACGCGAACGAGTGCTCCTTGGCGCGGCCCAGCATCTCCGCATAGACCTCGGGCGTGGCGATGGGCATAACTGGTTCCTCTCGGCTGTCCTGGCTTTACCGGCAGTATCTCAAGAACGATCCGACCTCACACGGCCAACGCCATTGCGCACCGCGCGCGACGCTCGTCGATCGCAGCATAGGCCTATCTGCGCTCGCCGAGTACGTCGCCAGATCCCTCGAAGTCTGTCTGCTCCTCGGATATTCCCAGCCGGCGTTCGATGACAATCAGTCCCACGACGGCCAGAAATCCGGCGACGAACAACAGCAGCACCATCGAGATGTCGGCGGCCGGGGCGAGCAGGTCGCGGTCGGGGGACTGCCAGGGCCAGAGCGCCCGAAGAGACCCCACCATGAGCCCCGTGATGACGACCAGCGTGCTGCGAGCCCGGTTAGCGAGTAGCCACCGCAGCAGCGTGACGAACGATGCGAGACCGATGGCCGCGCCGAGCCCGAAGAGTGCGATGTAGCCGAACTCACGGTTATTGACAGCGCTCATGGTCGCCCCGTACATCCCGATGGACAGCAGCAGGAATGAGCCGGAGACTCCGGGCAACACGAGGGCGCAGATCGCAACGGCGGCCGCCAGGACGATCACGATCGGGCTCGGGTCGGCGATATTTGCCGGCGGCACACCCGTGAGCCAGAACAGGAAGACCGCGGCCACCAACCCGACGGCGAAATCCTTCGCGCGCCAGTGGCCCGGTGCGGTACGGATCACCATATGTGCTGGTACGTACACACCCGCCAGCACAAGTCCGAAAAACAACGCCCGCATCTGGACCGGATGCTCCTCGAGCAGCGGCTCGAGGAATCGCGCTCCCAGAATCAGCGCGCTGACCATGCCGATCGCCACCGGGATCAGGATTCGCCACGGCAGACTTCGGAAAGTGGCCATGGAGGCGCGCGCGGAAGCTTTCCCGGTACCTAGGCCGACCAGTTGCCGCAGGGAGAGCACGCAATTGGCGATCGCGCCGATCAAAGTCTCATAAAGGCCGACGATCAGCGCGACCGTTCCGCCACTCACGCCGGGGATGACTTCGGCAACGCCCATCAGTGCACCGCGGATTAGGTTGATGACAGTTCGAAGCACGCGATCACGCTATCGGTTGTGGCCGCGATTCTGCGCGACCTTGAGGAGCCGTTCCTGAGCAGGCTATACGCCGGTAGCCTTGCAACCCGTGGCGGTCGACATACTCGCGCTGATGCCCGACTCCATGGACCCGATCAACCTCCTCGGCTCCTTCGGCACCTGGGCGCTGATCGGTCTGCTGGTGGTCGTGTTCGTCGAATCAGGGGTGCTGTTTCCGATCCTGCCCGGCGATTCGCTGCTGTTCGTGGCGGGGATGCTCGCTGCCGGCACTGCCGCAGCGGCCCATGAGGGGACCGTCCAAGCCAACTTCGCGCTCTGGCAACTGCTGGTGTTCATCCCGATCGCTGCGGTGCTCGGAGGCCAGGTCGGCTACTGGACTGGACGCAAAGTCGGCACCGCGATGTTCAAGCCCAATGCGCGCTTCCTGAAGCAGCGCTATCTCGACGAGGCCCATCTGTTCTTCGAACAACGCGGGCCGTTCGCGATCGTCATCGCACGGTTCGTGCCGGTCGTGCGCACCCTGGCCCCTATCACCGCCGGCGCGGCGCGGATGAACTACGGGGTGTTCACGCTGTACAACGCCGTCGGCGCGACCGTGTGGGGTGTCGGCCTGACGGTGCTGGGGTACTGGCTGGGCCGTTTCGAGATCGTCCAGAAACTGCTCGAACCGATCATCATCGGGATCGTAGTGATCTCGGTGCTGCCCATGGCCATCGAGTGGTATCAGCGCCGCAAGGCCGCAAAGCAAACCGACGGTGCGGCCGAGCCGCAGTCCCCGCCGAACGTGAAGCCATCTTCACACCCGTAGGGCGAGCGTGAGGCTGACTTCACGCCCGGCCGGCTCGCGTTGCCACCGGCCGACTCGCGTTGCCACCAGCCGACGAGCGCGGTCACTGATCGTCGTGCGCGACGGTGTAGGCGGCTTCCATCAACATCCATCCCGCCAACTGCACCGACAGGTCGCGTTCCGGAATCGCCGAAGAGTTCACCGCACCCTCGATGAACTGCGCCTCCTTTGTCGTGGCCGTCGGGAGTTCGGCGAAGCGATCCCAGAACGCGCTGAACAACGGAAGATCCTCAGCGGTCTGGCGATGATCCCAGGCCGCCCGTGCGGAGGCGAGTACCACCGAACGCGCGGTACGGCGAGCTTTCTCGTCCTCGGGTCCACGCCGGGGTAGCGCGGTGGCGACCAACGCCAGATAGCGCGCCAGGATCCCGTTGAACAGCCCGCCGTCGTCGCCGCCGGCGCCGGTGATCACACCGTCGGGTGCCATGTGCGCGGAGACCGCAGCCACCAACCGGTGCACCCGTTCGGCATGCCTGGGATCCTCGGTGCGCGCGGCGAGTTCGGTTTCCAATCCGAGCACGACGCCCTGGCAGTACGTGTACTGCGCCCGGACCAGCGAGCCCGCCTTGATCCCATCGAAGACCAGGTGGGTCTCCGGGTCGATCAGCGTCTCGTCGATCCAGTCGGCCATCTGCTGTGCTCGCCGCAGCCGGTCCTCATGACGGGCGAGGAAGATGCCGGCCGGCCCGTTGGCCGGTGCGTTGAAGAATTGGTCCTGTTTGCGCCAGGGTATTCCACCGCCGTCCTCGGGCACCCAGGCAGTGAGGAACTGCTCAGCCAGCTTGTTCAGCGCTTTGGGGCGACCCACCCCGGTCAGCCGTCCCGCCCGCTCCAGCGCCAGCGCCAACCACGCCATGTCGTCGTAGTAGTCGTTGACCCAGGAACCGAGGTTACGTAGGCGATGCCCGCGAATCTGGCGGGCGATCGACTTCAGGCGCTCGGGTCGAGGGTCACGCAGCTGCGCATCGACCAGGTTGTCCAGCAGGTGGGCCTGCCACCAATAATGCCAGGTTCCGAACCGCCGGTGTTTCTTGGCAGCGGGCCAGGCGACGACGCCCAGTTGCGTGCCCGGTATCCCCCACAGTCTCGCGACGTGCCGATTGACGATCGCAGTCTCCGCGCTGGCGGCACGGTTGGCCCACAACTGATCCATGCCGCTAATCCTGCCTCACCCGGAGGGATGCCGGGAGGGTCCGACCAGACCCGGATGATACATATACGTCTCAAAAGAGCTATAGTCGTTTCATGTCAGTCACTCGCGACCAGCTACTGCGGGCCGCGGCGGACTTCCTCGGGCGGCGTCCGAACGCCACCCAGGACGAGATCGCCGCCGCCGTCGGCGTCAGCCGGGCGACCCTGCACCGGCACTTCGCCGGCCGGCTGGCCCTGATGGAGGCGTTGGACGACCTCGCCATCGACGAAATGCGGACGGTACTGAAAACCGCCCGGCTGACCGAAGGGTTGGCGACCGAGGCCCTTCGGCGGCTGATCTCGGCATGCCAACCGGTGTCGCCGTACCTGGGTCTGCTCTACAGCCAGAGCCAGGAACTGGACCTCGACAACACGATCCAAGCGTGGCGAGAGATCGACGAGGAGATCACCGCGCTGTTCCAGCGGGGCCAGCAAGACGCGGACTTCCGGCCCGACCTGACCGCCGCATGGCTCACCGAGGCCTTCTACAGCCTGGTCGGCGGTACCGCGTGGGCTATCCGGGCGGGCCGCGTCGCAGAGCGTGATTTCGACCGACTCATCACCGAACTTCTACTGCACGGAGTCCACACCTCATGAAACGCCGCTGGTTGGGTCTCGGCATCCTTGCCATTGCCGTGCTGATCATCGGCGTCGACGGCACGGTTCTCGCGCTGGCGACTCCGTTCATCAGCGCAGACCTCGGCGCCACCGGCACCCAGATCCTCTGGATCGGTGACATCTACTCGTTCGTTCTGGCCGGCCTGCTGATCAGCATGGGCAGCCTCGGAGACCGTATCGGCCACAAGAGGCTGCTCCTCTGCGGCGCGACGGCTTTCGCAATCGCCTCGGCCATCACGGCGTACTCGTCGACACCGGAGATGCTGATCGGAACCCGGGCCCTGCTGGGCATGGCCGGCGCGACGCTGACGCCTGCCACGCTGGCATTGATCCGCGGACTGTTTCCCGATCAGCGGGAGCGCAGCATCGCCGTCGGGGTGTGGGCGTCGGCCTTCTCGGCGGGCGCCGCGCTGGGCCCGGTCGTCGGCGGGGTGCTGCTCGAGCACTTCTGGTGGGGATCGGTTTTCCTGATCAACATCCCGGTGATGGTCATTCTGGTCGTCAGCGGATTCGTGTTGCTGCCCGAGAACCGCAACCCCGAACCCGGCCCGTGGGATCTGCCCAGCGTGGCGATGTCCATGCTGGGGATGCTCGGCGTGGTGTACGGAATCAAGGAGGGCTTCACCGGGCTGGCACATGGCCTCCACCTCGACGCCATCCTGGCTGGTGCCATCGGTCTGACCGCGTTGACCCTCTTCATCCGGCGCCAGCTGCGACTACCCGCGCCGCTGATCGACGTTCGCCTGTTCCGTAATCCGGTGTTTTCCGGCGTGGTGTCCGCGAACCTGTTGTCGGTCATGGGCCTGTCCGGGTTGGTGTTCTTCTTGTCGCAGTACTTCCAGCTGGTGCACGGTTACGGTCCACTCAAGGCGGGCCTGGCCGAGTTGCCGGCCGCGGTGACGGCCACCGTGTTCGGCGTGCTCGCCGGAGTGGCCGTGCGCCATATCTCCCACCGCGTGGTGCTCACCACCGGCCTGGCGCTGGTCGGCGTCGCGATGGCTTCGCTGGTGGCGTCGCTGACGCTGTTCACCCCCGCCACGCCGTACCTACCCCTGGGCGGCGCGCTGTTCATTGTCGGCATGGGTCTGGGTCTGGCGTTCACCGCCGCCAGCGACGTCATCCTGGCCAGCGTTCCCAAGGAGCGCGCCGGCTCGGCGGCCGCGGTCTCCGAAACGGCCTACGAACTCGGAATGGCGCTGGGCATCGCGACCCTGGGCTCAATACTCACCGCCGTGTACCGAACCGTCGACATCGCGCCGAGCCTCCCCGCCGACGTGGCCGCCGGGGCGCGGGATTCGTTGCCCGGAGCTGTCGAGGCCGCGGCGACGCTGCCGGCCAACCAAGGGGCCGAGTTACTCACGGCGGCCAAGGCGGCGTTCACTTCCGGCCTTGCCGTCGCGTCCGGGTTCGGCGCGGCGCTGCTGCTCGCGTCGGCGGTCGCGGTCTGGCTGTTGTTGCGACCCTCGAAACCCGGGTCCGATGTCGGCAGCTTCCCGGCCCGGTCACCAGGCCCGGTCGAGGTCGGCGTGCTGACGGATCCAGGTGTGCATGGCGATCCCCGCGGCGACGGCCGCGTTGATGCTGCGGGTGGAGCCGAACTGGGCGATCGACACCGTCAAGCTGGCGCCCGCGCACGCCTCGGGTGTGATGCCCGGGCCCTCCTGGCCGAAGACCAGCAGGCAGCTGAGCGGCAGGGTGGCGTCTTCGATGCGCGCAGCCCCGGGGACGTTGTCGACCGCCACGACGACCAAACCGGCCTGGGCGGCGAAGCTCAGCAGGCCGGCGGTCGTCTCGTGATGGCGCAGCCGCTGATACCGGTCGGTGACCATGGCCCCGCGCCGATTCCAGCGCCTTCGGCCCACGATGTGGACGGTATCGACCGCGAAAGCGTTCGCGGTCCGCACCACCGCGCCGATGTTCGCGTCATTCCCGAAGTTCTCGATGGCCACGTGTAGCCGGTGCCGCCGCTGGTCGATGTCCGCGATGATGGCTTCGCGGGTCCAATAACGGTATTCGTCAACAACATTACGGGTATCACCGGCAGCCAGCAGCTCCGGGTCGTACCTGGTGTCCGCCGGGGGCGGACCCGCCCAGGGGCCGACCCCGCGCCCTTCCCCCCACTCGGTGGGGCCGGCCACGTCGGGGTCAGATTCAGCCATCTTTCTCAGGTACGGCCACGGCCCTTGCCCACCACTCTCGTCATGGCGCGCACCAGCTTGCGGGGCACCATTCGCCCGCCGGTGGTCAGTGCCTTGTATTGCATTCCCGGGATGATGACAATCTTGCCCTTGGCCAGGTCGGCCATGGTCTCGCGAACCACGTCGTCGACCTCGAGCCACAAGAACGACGCGGTCCCTGCCATATCGATACCGGCCCGCGCATGAAACTCGGTGTGGACGAACCCCGGACACAGCGCGTGCACACCGACGCCCGTCCCACCCAGCCCGTTGGCCAGGCCCTCGGAGAATGAAACCACCCACGCCTTGGAGGCCGAATACGTGGAACCGCGCCCCGGCAGCAGCCCGGCGACGCTGGCCACGTTGAGCACCGTTCCTGCCCCCTCGGCCAGCATTGCCGGCAGGGCGGCATGGGTCAGCTGCATGACCGCGGTGACGTTGACGTCAAGTTGAGCCTTTAGCACGTCGAACTCGACAGACCAGAACTCCCCGGAGGTCCCGATCCCCGCGTTGTTCACCAGAACCCGGACCCCGGCACGCAGCCGTTCGGCGACCCTGGCTCGGTCGTCGGCCACCGCCAGGTCGGCGGGAATCACCTCGACCTCGGCGCCGGCTTCGTCGCGCAACTCGGCGGCCAACCGTTTCAGCCGTTCGACGTCGCGGGCGACCAGCACCAGGTCGTAGCCGTCGACCGCGTAGCGGCGGGCGAAACCTTCGCCGAGCCCAGAGGTAGGCCCGGTGATCAGTGCGACGGGGCGTGGCATGCCCCAGAGAATACTTACCGCTGATAGTTCGGCGACTGCCGACCGTTACGCGACGACGGTGGTTCCCGACGCGCCGGCTCGGGCCGGGCCGGGTCGGCACCAGGCCTGTCGGTGTCAGGTCGCGCGACGTATTGGCCCACATCGGCGCGCCCCGGCGGCTGGTCCGACATCCCCGGCCCCAACTCGGCAGGCGCGGGCGTGACCGGACGGCTTGGCGACCCGGCTCGGCGGGCGACGGGCTGACCCGCGGCGGCCGCCGGCATCGGTGGCAGCACCCTCAGCAGATCGTTGAACTGACGCACGGTACGCAGACCATCGTCCCACTGGGCGCGACCGCTGGTGACGGGCATGCTGACCAGCGTCCAGTTCTGTTCGTTCCACATCGTCTCGGCGCATTCCGGCGCGGTGTGCGCGAACGTGACCATCCTGCGGTCGCACGCTCGTCGGGCCGCGTCGAGGTTGGTCGAGTAGACCATCCGGGGGGCCGATGGCGCCGAGCAGCCAGACGTCACTCTCCCGCGGTTCCTTGATGCCTTTGAGCCGCATGTCGACGACGACGTTGGTGCCGACTTTGCGGTGCAGCGCGATCACGGTCGCAACGTCGTCGAGGTCGAAGATGAAGACCGCCTCGCCCCTGATCTGGCCGAGGACCACGTTGCGCGCCGTCACGTCACCGACGGTCGACATCACACCGCGCTTCCAGCGCTTGACGATGTCGGTGGACTCCGGCTCATAGTCGAATCCGTGCGACTTCGCCCAAGACTTGCGGCGTCGACCCAGACCCCGACGCCTGTCGAGGTCTACGTACAGCAAGACGGCCGCACCCACGAAGCAGAGTGCGGACAGCGTGAACCAAAGCGGAACCATTGGGTCAAGAGTATCCGCTCAAGGCGGCGCTATCCGAACCCGAATGGGTAACAACCGGGTCACCCTTGCCCGCGAGCAGTCGCAAAATGCCCCGAAACGGGCCGAAAAAGGGGCAATTTGCGTCTGCTCGGCGGAGAAAGTCAGCCCAGGACCAACGAGTCGCCGTCGTCACTGACATTGACCGGAACCACGTCACCGTCGTGCACATCCCCTGCCAACAGCATCTTGGCCAATTGGTCGCCGATCGCCTGCTGGACCAGCCGGCGCAGCGGTCGCGCGCCGTAGAGCGGATCGAACCCGCGCTCGGCCAGCCACTTCTTGGCCGCCAGCGACACCTCGAGAACGAGGCGGCGCTGCGCCAGCCGCCTGTCCAGCTGAGCGAGCTGGATGTCGACGATGGACACCAACTGCTCGGGATCGAGCGCATCGAAGATGATCACATCGTCGAGGCGGTTGATGAACTCCGGCTTGAACGCCGCGCGCACCGCCGCCATCACCTGCTCCTCGCTGCCCCCGGCGCCGAGGTTCGACGTCAGGATCAGGATGGTGTTCCGGAAATCGACGGTGCGGCCCTGGCCGTCGGTCAGCCTGCCCTCATCGAGCACCTGCAGCAGTACGTCGAAGACGTCGGGATGCGCCTTCTCGATCTCGTCGAACAGGATCACGGTGTACGGGCGCCGGCGCACCGCCTCGGTCAGCTGACCGCCCTGGTCATATCCAACGTAACCGGGAGGTGCGCCGACCAGCCGGGCCACCGAGTGTTTCTCGCCGTACTCGCTCATATCGATACGGACCATTGCCCGTTCGTCGTCGAAGAGGAATTCCGCCAGCGCCTTGGCCAGCTCGGTCTTCCCGACGCCGGTGGGGCCGAGGAACATGAACGAGCCCGTCGGGCGGTTCGGATCGGCGACACCGGCCCGGCTGCGACGCACCGCGTCGCTGACCGCTTGTACCGCCTTCTGCTGACCGACCACACGCTTGCCCAGCTCTTCTTCCATCCGCAGCAGCTTGGCCGTCTCACCCTCAAGCATCCGCCCCGCCGGAATGCCGGTCCAGGAAGAGACCACTTCGGCGATGTCGTCAGGCCCGACGTCTTCCTTGAGCATGACGTTCTCGCGAGCCTCGGCCACTGGCAACGCCGCGTCGAGCTTCTTCTCGATCTCGGGGATGCGTCCGTACCGTAATTCGGCGGCCTTGGCCAGGTCGCCGTCGCGTTCGGCGCGGTCGGCCTCGCCGCGCAGAGTGTCGAGCTGCTCGGTGAAATCGCGGACGACGTCGATGGCGCCCTTCTCGTTCTGCCAGCGAGTGGTCAGCTCGGCGAGCTCTTCCTTCTTGTCGGCCAGCTCCGCGCGCAGCTTCTCCAACCGATCCTTGGAGGCCTCATCCTCCTCTTTCGCCAGCGCCATCTCCTCGATCTCGAGGCGGCGCACCAGGCGCTCGACCTCGTCGATCTCGACCGGCCGCGAGTCGATCTCCATGCGCAGGCGCGACGCAGCCTCATCCACCAGGTCGATGGCCTTGTCCGGCAGGAACCGGCTGGTGATGTAGCGGTCCGACAGCGTGGCAGCGGCCACCAGCGCGGAGTCGGTGATCCGGACGCCGTGATGCACCTCGTAGCGGTCTTTGAGGCCGCGCAGGATGCCGACGGTGTCCTCGACCGACGGCTCGCCGACCAGCACTTGCTGGAAGCGGCGTTCCAGGGCGGCGTCCTTCTCGATGTACTTGCGGTACTCGTCGAGCGTGGTTGCGCCAACCAGGCGCAACTCGCCGCGGGCCAGCATCGGCTTGATCATGTTGCCGGCGTCCATCGCCGATTCGCCGGTGGCGCCGGCCCCGACGATGGTGTGCAACTCGTCGATGAACGTAATGATCTGGCCGGCCGAGTTCTTGATGTCGTCGAGGACCGCTTTGAGACGTTCCTCGAACTCGCCGCGGTACTTGGCCCCGGCCACCATCGATCCGAGATCCAGGGAGATGACGGTCTTGTCGCGCAAGCTCTCAGGGACGTCGCCGGCAACGATCCGCTGCGCCAAGCCCTCGACGATCGCGGTCTTACCGACTCCGGGCTCACCGATGAGCACCGGGTTGTTCTTGGTGCGCCGGCTCAGCACCTGGACAACGCGGCGAATCTCGTTGTCCCGGCCTATCACCGGGTCGAGCTTGCCTTCCTTGGCAGCCGCGGTCAGGTCGGTGGAGTACTTCTCAAGCGCCTGGTAGGTGCCTTCGGGGTCGGGGCTGGTGACCCGGGCGCTGCCCCGCACCTTGACGAAAGCCTCCCGCAACGCCTCCGGCGATGCACCGTGGCCGGTCAAAAGCTTGGCGGTGTCGCTGTCTCCGGTTGCCAGGCCGACCAACAGGTGCTCGGTCGAGACATACTCGTCGTCCATCTCGGTGGCGAGCTGCTGGGCAGCGGTGATCGCGGCGAGAGACTGGGGCGCGAGCTGCGGCTGCGAGGACGATCCGCTGGCGCTGGGCAGCCGGTCTATCAGCCGCTGCGTCTCGTTTCGGACGATTGCGGGATCCACTCCGACGGCCTCGAGGAGAGGCGCAGCGATGCCGTCGTTCTGAGTGAGCAGTGCCATCAACAAATGGGCGGGCGCGATCTGCGGGTTGCCGGCCGCCGTCGCTGCCTGCAGTGCCGAAGTCAGCGCTGCCTGGGTCTTGGTCGTCGGATTGAACGAGTCCACGACACCTACCTTTTCCTATTCAGGGCCGCACGCGGGCCCATCGAATGCTTGTCGGGATGTTCAACACAGTCAAGGTTGAGTCTGTTCCACTCAACTCTAACTATCTTTCGATCCGCACCCGATCGTCAGCATGGGCACCCGCGCCTTGTTAGGTTGAGCCGGTGGCGGCTAGTTGGGGATCGACTCTGACCGAGCTCATTCCGCTGGGCCTGGTGGTCGCGTTGTCCCCGCTGTCGATCATCCCCGCCGTACTCGTCCTGCACACCCCGAGGCCCAAAGCCACCGGGTTGGCGTTCATGGCGGGTTGGCTGGCCGGCCTGGCGGCGTTGACCGCTCTTTTCCTCACCGCCTCCGACCTGGCCGGCGGGCTGGGCAAGAGCCCCCCGAGCTGGGCCTCGTGGCTGCGCATCGTCGTCGGCATCGCTCTGATCCTGTTCGGCGTCTACCGCTGGGCGACCCGGAAGAAGTCAGAGCACATGCCGGGCTGGATGACGAAGATCGGCAACCTCACCCCCACCAAAGCCGCGGTCACCGGCGCGGTGCTGACCGCCGCCAACGTGAAAGTGCTACTCATTTGCGCTGCGGCGGGCCTGGCGATCGGATCGTCCGGGTTGGGCGCGCCGAATGTGTGGTTCGCGGAGGCCTGGTACGTCGCTGTCGCAGGCTCCACAGTGGCATTGCCCATCCTCGGATACGCGGTGTCAGGTGACCGTCTCGACCCCGCCCTGATGCGGCTCAAAGACTGGATGGAGCGCCAGCATGCCGTCTTGATCGCTGCGATACTGGTCGTGATCGGTCTTCTGGTGCTGTACAAGGGAATCCACGGTCTCTGACCACTCCGGCGGTAACTTAGGATCTCAGGGTGTGGGACTCGAAGACCAGGAATCGATACGCATCCTGCGGGATGCCGTCGATCCCGACCGGGGTTCCGAGGCACTGGTGCGGGATTTCTACACCCGATGGTTCGGTGCCGACCAAACCGCGCGGGACCTGTTTCCGCCGGATATGGCCAAACAACGCAACGTTTTCGGCCACGCCCTGTGCTGGCTATGTGATGAACTCATCGCCCAGCGGGCCGAGGAGCCCGTAGCCTTTCTCGCTCAACTCGGCCGCGACCATCGCAAATACGGTGTTACCCCACAGCATTACGCCACGCTGCAAGATGCACTGCTGGGCACGCTGAGATCGCATCTCGCCCAGAGGTGGGGCCCCCGCCTCGATGAGGCGGTCCACGACGTCGTGCAGCTGGCCGTCGGGATGATGAGCGGCGCCGCCACCGCCGAGACCAACCCACCGTTCGGGGATGGCACCGTGCTCGAACACCTACGGCCCACCCGCGACGTCTCGATAGTCCGGCTGAAAATGGACCACCCGCTCTCCTACCTTCCGGGGCAATACGTTCCCGTCCAGGTGCCACAGTGGCCGCGGCGGTGGCGCTATCTGAGCCCGGCGATCCCGGCCGACCCACGCGGATACGTGGAGTTCCACATCCGCTCCGTCCCCGCCGGGATGGTCAGCAACGCGATCGTCGAGGAGGCGCGCCCGGGCGATCGATGGCGGCTGGCCAATCCGCACGGCGGAATGCACGTCGACCGCGCCGACGGCGACGTGCTGATGGTCGCGGGCTCAACCGGGTTGGCTCCGCTGCGTGCACTGATCATGGACCTTGCCAGGTTCGTGAAGAACCCCCGCGTGCATTTGTTCTTCGGGGCGCGGTTTCCCGGAGAGCTCTATGACCTTCCCACGCTCTGGGAGATCGCCTCGACCAATCCGTGGTTGTCGGTGACCCCGGTTTCCGAGCACAAGGTCGATCCGGCCTGGGCCGCCGAGTATCCCGATCCAACGCCGCCTCGCGGACTGCACGTGCGTCAGACCGGGAGGTTGTCCGACGTCGTGACGCGGTACGGCAGCTGGGGTGACCGCCAGATCCTGCTCTGCGGCAGGCCGGAGATGGTGCTGGCCACCAAGGCTGCGCTCATCGCCAAAGGCGCACCTGCTGAACGAATTCGCCACGATCCACTGGCGAGTTGAAGGCACGTGGCAGGATCGTCAACCGTGGAAGATTTTGACGCCGTAACGCTCCGCGATCCGTCGTCCGGGCTGACGGCGACCTACGTCCCCGTGGCCGGCATGGTCGCCACGTCGCTGTCCGACGACGGAGTGGAGCTGCTGGGCCAGCGGCGCGGTCTGCAAGCCTACGTGTCGAACCACAAGACCATGGGCATCCCCATTCTCTACCCGTGGGCGAACCGGCTGAGCAGCAATGGCTACGGCGTCGACGGCGCGGTCGTTACGCTGACGCCGGGGACCGGCGGGGTGCGCACCGACCAGCACGGGGTGCCGATCCACGGGACGTTGGCCGCCTACCGGGATTGGAACGTCACCACCCTGTTGGAGTCGCAACTGACCGCCGAGCTGGACTTCGCGGCCCGCCCCGGACTGCTGGCGACCTTCCCATTCCCGCACTTGTTGGCACTGGACATCACCTTGCTCGACCGCACTCTCACGGTCAGAACCACCGTCACGGCAACAACCGGGTCACGGGTGCCGCTGTGCTTCGGCTTCCACCCTTACCTGCAATTGCCCGGCGTCCCCCGCGCGCAGTGGCGGATGGAGACACCGGCGATGCGCTACCAGCCGGTCAACGCCTGGGGCATCCCCACCGGGCGGGTGGAGCAGCGTTCGGCGG
The DNA here is from genome assembly GCA_022601135.1 of Actinomycetes bacterium. Lineage (GTDB taxonomy): Bacteria > Actinomycetota > Actinomycetes > Mycobacteriales > Mycobacteriaceae > Mycobacterium. Next base: position 86,059 of record JAHZJB010000126.1, read on the forward strand.
CCTCGGAACTGTTGGGCGACAGATTCGTCGATGACGGTTACGACGAGGTGGCACCGGGGTCGATCTTTGCCCTCTCCGGCGGCGACCGACGCATCGAGGTGCACTTCGATCACGGGTACACCGCAGCACAGGTGTACGCACCCGGCGACGACGACGTCGTATGTTTCGAACCGATGGCCGCCCCGACCGACGCGTTGCGCCGCGGCGGCTATCGCGAGGTACAGCCCGGCGAGTCCGTCACAGCTCAGTTCCGGATCAAGGTTTCCTAATGCATGTCACGGGCCGCCGTTCCTGACGGGCTGCGAGGTCTGGCTGGACAGCGCGGGAACTCCGGCCGCGCGCGACGGCGTCGAGCCGGGATTGCCGCGGGGCTCCGCTGGCAGCATCTCTTCAACGTCGTCTTCATGATGTTCATCATCCGGGCCGGCCTTCAAATCACGAGTACTTCGGCTACCGGATGCCGATTTAGGAGCCCGACCGCTGTTCAGTCCCGCCCGTTTGGCATCCGACTCGTTTAGGCTGCCGATGTGAACCTCGAGAAGGTGGTGTTCGGTTTCTTCGTGCTGCTGGCGGCGACGCTGAACTTCGGCTTCTTTCTGGGCGATATGAGTGACCCCGAGCTTCACAACTCCTGGGAGCTTTTTAGCGCCCTTGTCGTCGCCTTGATCACGACGATCCTCAAATTCGGTGATAGCACCCAACTCGGCGCAATTCACTTGGCCACCAGCCTTGTTGCGTTGCTCCAACTCGCTGCGGCGGCGGGGATGTGGGTATGGGCCACCCAGGTATCAGCAACAGGCCTGGACGCGCACGCAACGGCCAGCGTGGTGTCGCTCTCCGGTGGAGCGCTGCTGGCCAACCTCGTAGCCGTGACGCTTCTCGTCATCGAAACAGCCACTTTCCGCCGCCGCTAATCGTCAGGCGCACAACCCAATGTCAAGCCCGCAGCAGCCTTTACAGTTCTGGACACGGCGTCGTGCAGCGGCACGACGCACCGTGGTTCACATCCCTACCGATGTGCCGACCGTCGAGGTCATCTTCTTGATCATCCGGCGGATGCGCTTGCCGCTGATCATGGTCATCATCACGTTCAGCTTCTGCGCCGCCGGCATGTTGTTCATGCCGGGCTTCGATTCGGACGGAAATCCGCACCGGCTGAACATCTTCGACGCGTTTTATCAGATGACGATCACACTCACGACAGTCGGCTATACCGAAGCGCCCTACCCATTCAGCTACCCGCAGCGGATGTGGCTGTCCATGTCCATCTTTCTGCTTGTCATCAACTGGGCCTACACCATCGGCGTGTTCCTCGCCCTCGTTCAAAGCAGCGCCTTCCAGACCGCGGTCGCCACTCAGCGTTTCCGGCGTCAGGTCCACCGGTTGGTCGAACCCTTCTTCATCGTCGCCGGTTATGGAGATGCGGGCCGGATCGTCGGCGCCAAGCTCGACGAGCACTACCGCCGGTTCGTCATCATCGACGCCCGCGAGGAGAGGGTCGAGGCCGTCATCTCCGAGCAGCTCAGCTTCGACGTCCCGGCAGTCCAGGCCGACTGCACCACTCCGGCGGTACTCGGCATGGCCGGGCTCGGGAACCGCAACTGCGCGGGTGTGCTGGCACTGACCGACGACGACGACACCAACCTCGCGGTGGTGATGGCCGCGTCCTTGCTGCGGCCGGAGGTGCCCGTGCTCGGCCGTTGCGCCCGGCAACGCACTCGGACCCGAATGGAAAACTTCGCCCCGGCCTCGCCCATCAATGCCGATGATCGCTTCGGCGACTACCTAGCGCTGTCGATCCACCAACCCGTCAGCCATCAACTCCTGCGGTGGCTGATGGACAACGATCAGGAGCAACTTCCGCCGGTGCGGCGTGATCTGGCAGCGCGGCGGTGGGTGGTATGCGCCGACCGGGAGTTCGGCGAAGCCATGGTCAGCGATCTCACCGCGATCGGTGTCAGCGTCGACCTCGTCGACCCGGACGCTGGGGACCCCGACGTTTCCGGATCGACGGCATTCGTCGCAGGAACGACCAGCGACACGCTGAACATCGCGATGGCCGAGCATGCGCGGCAAGCCAACCCCGATGTCTACCTGGTACTGCGGCAGCAAACGAACGCCAAGAGGGCGCTGCTGGAGTCCCTGCGGATCGACTCGGTGCACATCGCCACCGAACTGGTCGCTCGCGAGGTGCTCGCCCGCGTCCTGACACCGCAGTTCTGGAGCTTCGTCGAACACGCGCTCACCCGCGATGACCGGTGGGCCGCCGAGGTACGCGACCATCTGATCGACCGCTGTGGCCGGCACACCCCTGAACGCGACGTGATCACGCTCTCCGCCGAACAGTCCCCCGCCATCACCGACTGGTTGCGCCGCGGTCATACCCTGACCCTGGGCACCCTGCTGCGCCAACCCGATGACCGACAGTCGATACTGCCCGTGGCAGCGCTGGTACTTATTCGCGACGGGGACCCGCAGTTCATGCCTGGAGCGGAAACCCCACTGGAGATCGGCGATCAGGTGCTGTTCGTCGGAATGCCCGCCGGGCTGTCCCAGCTGCGTGACATCTGCAACTACCCGGCGACGGTGGAGTATCTGGCCACCGGCCGGGACGTGCCGTTGACGTGGGTATGGGCCCGACTCACCGACTGGCGCCGGGACCGCAAGCAGTGACGTCAGTCCCCGAGCAGCCGATCGGCTACCGAATGCCGCCTAGCGCTGCCGCCGTGGCTGCCATACGACCAGCGCGGTGCTCTTCCCCCGCGGCTCAGACCGCAGGTACTCGACTTCCCTGCTCAGCTCACGAACCCGCGCCTGCAGCGCCTCGACCTGATTTGTCAACTCGATGACCCGCTTGATACCCGCCAGGTTCACGCCCTCGTCTTGCGACAGCCGCTGCACCTCGCGCAACAGGTCGACATCCCGCTCCGAATAGCGGCGCCCGCCGCCGGTGCTGCGGCGCGGACTCACCAGGCCCAGCCGGTCATAGGTGCGCAGAGTCTGCGCGTGCATTCCCGCCAATTCGGCGGCCACCGAGATCAGAAACGTCCTGGATTCTTCCCTGCGCTCGGCACTCACAATGCGCCCGCCCAACCCGCACGCGGGTCAAACCCGCTGGCGCGCTCGGCTTTTGCATAGGCTTCCAGCGCCTCAGCCGCCTCCCCTTCCAGCTTGGGCGGCACTGCCACCTTCACGGTGACCAGCAGGTCACCGTGACCGCCGGAACGCTTGGGAACCCCACGGCCGCGCACCCGCAGGATGCGGCCGTCCGAAGTTCCTTTGGGCACTCTTACTCCAACTTTGCCCTCTAGCGTCGGAACTGAAAGCGTTGTACCTAAGGCCAATTCGTGAAAACTAACTGGAACGGCGACGGTGAGATCGTCACCATTACGGCCAAAAACCTTGTCGGGCTTAACATGAACAGTGACATACAAGTCGCCGGAGGGCGCTCCACGCAGCCCGGCCTCGCCCTGTCCGGCCAGCCGGATCCGCTGACCGTCCTCCACCCCCGGCGGTATCCGCACGTTGATGGTGCGGGTGCGGGTGGCCACACCGGTGCCCTTGCACTCGTCGCACGGGTTCTCGATGATCGAGCCGCTACCGCGACATTCCGTGCACGGCTCGGAGAAACCGAACGCCCCCTGGTTGCGGTTGATCACCCCGGCGCCGTTGCAACTCGAGCAGACCCTGGGGCTGGTACCCGGACGTGCCCCGCTGCCATGGCAGTTCGTGCACGGCGCCGGACTCGTCAGCCGAAGCGGCATGGCCACGCCCTTGGTGGCCTCGAGAAAGCTGAGTTCGGTCTCGGTCTCGAGATCGTTACCCCGGCGCGGACGGGACTGCCGAGGCTGCTGCGCACCGCGGCCGAACAGCCCCCCGAACAGGTCCCCGATGTTTGCGCCGCCCTCCTGACCTGCGGCATCGAAGAGGTCGTTCAGGTTGAACTCCTGGCCGTCCCCGCCGGCGCTGAAACCACCGAAACCGCCACCACCTCCGGGGCGGCGCCCGCGACCGAACCCGCCGCCGGCGAACAGCCGGCGCGTTTCGTCATACTCCTTGCGCTTCACCGGATCCGTGAGCACTTCCTTGGCTTCCGATGCCGCCTTGTATCGCTCTTCGGCCGCGGAGTTGCCGGGATTCCGGTCCGGGTGGTTCTCGGAGAGAATCTTGCGCGCTGCCCGTTTGATGTCTTTCTCGTCGGCATCCGAGGCGACGCCGAGCTCCTTATAGAAGTCCTTTTCCACCCATTCTCGCTGGGCCATACTGCGTCACCTCCCTGCCTGCTCGTTCTTCCGTGTGGTCAATGGTTACGATTCTGACGGCGGCTCGACCGCGGTGTCGGCATTATCTGGCCCCGACACGTCCGGCACGGTGTCGACAACACCCACCATCGCGTGGCGGACCACATGATCACCGACCTTGTAACCGCGCCGCATCACCGTGCCGATCACCGAGTGAGAGCCGTCGCCCTCATGCTGAACAGCCTCGTGCAGCGCGGGATCGAATTCCTCACCCTCGCTGCCGAAGGCTGCCAGGCCCAGGCCTTGAAGTACGCCAATCAGCTTGTCGGCGACCGCCCGCAAGGGACCCGAATCGAGGTCACCGTGCTCGCGCGCCCGGTCGAGATCGTCGAGCACCGGCAACAACTGAGTGACCACATGGGCCTTGGCCCGCTCAGTCGCCACCTGTTGATCGCGCAACGCCCGCTTGCGATAGTTGGTGAAGTCGGCCTGGACCCTCTGCAGGTCAGCGACCAATTCCGCGGCCTCGCTGAGGGATTCCTCAGACACCGTGGGCACCTCCGGCGCCGACCCACTAGGGGCCGGCCCGGTGGCCACGTCGTCGCGCACCTGACCCGTTTGCGGGTCGATCCGACGCTTGTCGGTGAAGGTGACCGGCTCGCCGTGTTCAGCCGAGCGGTCGTGATCGGCGTAACTCACTTGCGCTCCTGGTCATCCTCAACAACTTCAGCGTCGACGACGTCATCATCATCAGAGCCTGCGGTACCCGTGGGCTGCTCGCCTCCGGACGCCGCCTGCTCGGCCTGGGTGGCCTCATAGATCGCCTGGCCCAGGGCCTGGCTCTCTTCGCCCAACTTCTCCATCGCCGCCTTGATCGCGCCGATGTCGGTGCCCTCGAGTGCCGTTTTGGCGGCCGAGATCGCGGCGTCGACCTTGGTGAGGGTGTCCTCGGAAACCTTGGAACCCCCCTCGGCACCCCGTTGCTCGGTGACAAACTTCTCGGTCTGATAGACCAGCGACTCGGCTTGATTGCGCACATCGGCTTCTTCCCGACGTGTCCGGTCCTCCTCGGCGTGCGCCTCGGCGTCCTTGATCATCCGGTCGATCTCCTCCTGGGACAGGCCAGAGCCCTCCTGGATGCGGATCGTGTTTTCCTTGCCGGTGCCCTTGTCCTTGGCGGTGACGTGCACGATGCCGTTGGCGTCGATGTCGAAGGTCACCTCGATCTGGGGGACACCGCGAGGGGCCGGTGGGATGCCGGTCAGCTCGAAGGAGCCGAGCAGCTTGTTGTGCGAGGCGATCTCGCGCTCACCCTGGAACACCTGAATCTGCACAGAAGGCTGGTTGTCATCGGCCGTGGTGAACGTCTCCGAGCGCTTTGTCGGAATCGTGGTGTTGCGCTCGATGAGCTTCGTCATCACCCCGCCCTTGGTCTCGATACCCAGGTTCAGCGGTGTGACGTCAAGCAGTAGAACGTCTTTCACCTCGCCCTTGAGCACGCCGGCCTGCAGGGCAGCGCCGACTGCGACGACCTCGTCCGGGTTGACGCCCTTGTTGGGCTCCTTGCCGCCGGTCATCTCCTTGACCAGTTCAGCCACCGCGGGCATACGGGTGGATCCGCCGACCAGCACGACATGGTCGATGTCGCCCACCGCGATTCCAGCATCTTTGATGACCTGCTGGAACGGGGTCCGGGTGCGGTCCAACAGATCTTGGGTTATCTTCTGGAACTCCGAACGGGTCAGTTGCTCGTCGAGGAACAGCGGGTTCTTGTCCGCGTCGACGGTGATGTAGGGCAGGTTGATCGAGGTGGATTGGCTCGAACTGAGTTCGATCTTCGCCTTTTCCGCAGCCTCCCGCAGCCGCTGCATTGCCATCTTGTCTTTGGTCAAGTCGATGCCCGAAGTCGCCTTGAACTTGTCAACGAGCCATTCGACGATCCGATCGTCCCAGTCGTCGCCGCCGAGGTGATTGTCGCCGGAGGTGGCGCGCACCTCGACGACACCCTCGCCAATCTCCAGCAGGGACACGTCGAAGGTGCCGCCACCGAGATCGAACACGAGGATGGTCTGTTCCTTCTCGCCCTTGTCCAGGCCGTAGGCCAGCGCGGCCGCGGTCGGCTCGTTGACAATGCGCAGCACGTTCAGACCGGCGATCTGGCCGGCTTCCTTGGTGGCCTGGCGCTGGGCGTCGTTGAAGTACGCGGGCACGGTGATGACGGCATCGGCGATGTCCTCACCGAGGTAGGACTCGGCGTCACGCTTGAGCTTCATCAGCACTCGTGCGCTGATCTCCTGGGGGGTGTAGTTCTTGCCGTCGATCTCCACCGACCAGTCGGTACCGATTTCGCGCTTCACCGAACGGATGGTCCGGTCGACGTTGGTCACCGCCTGGTTTTTGGCCGGCTGGCCTACCAGCACCTCGCCGTTGCGCGCAAAGGCGACGACCGACGGGGTGGTCCGGGAGCCCTCGGAGTTGGCGACGACGACGGGCTCGCCGCCCTCCAGCACTGCGACGACGGAGTTGGTGGTCCCGAGGTCGATTCCGACCGCACGAGCCATAGTTACTGCCTCCTGAATAGACGAATCATTGGTCACGAGTGCGATGCACTCAATGGGTCTGAGTGAACCGCGCTCAAGACTGCCCGGGTCGACCAAGAAATGTCAACCCTAAGTTGAGCTTGCTTCACTCAAGTTATCGTCGTGGTCAACCGGCGGCGCCACGGATTTGTTCCCCGCGACAGCATCGGATGCAGGAATGCCGCCGGAGTGCGCGTCCCGTCGGGGCGAACGCGTTGGTCACGTGGTCCCGGCCTCGCTCGACTCCACCAGCCGAGCGAACTTTCCCAGCATTCGGCGCACCATGAAGCCCATGATCGGATCAGTCAGGGCCGATAAGAGACGGGACTGTCTCGCGGTCTTCATCGCCATCGTCCAGTCGACCCGACACCTCCCGCCGCCCAGATCGGTGACGTGGTAGTCCTCGGCGAACGCCTCGATCCCCTTCTTCGACGCCTCGTTGAACCGGAACGCCATCCGGACGCCGTGCTCGTAGGCGATGAACTCCTCGTAGCCGGTGATGCCGCCGCGCATGTACACCGTGCGCGTCGACCCGACCTCGATCGGAAAACCCGAGGTCCATTCCACTGCCGTGATCGGCATCGCCCACTGCACCCAGGCGTCGGCGTCGAGGAAGACCTCGAACACCCGATCGGGCGTCGCGGCGATCTCGACGCTCGCCTCGTATCGCGTCGGTGCTTCGTCGAAGAACTCGAGGCCGACGTCCTCACACGCGAACCTCATGGCGCCTGGTCGCTCCGGCCGATCAATCCCATCGACATGGTCCTGAGCAGCGAGGAACTCTGAGTTCGTCGACTCGGTGGTCCACCTCGGCGTGACGCCGCCAGCGGCTATCGGACATATTCCGCATTGTGTGTTATTGCTCGGCCCGATTCAACTGCCCGGCTTCCTTCCCGCCGACCACCGGGTGCGTAGACGCCGGTCAGCCCCGCAGGTCACGCCTGCGGAATACCGCCGCGGCGATCAGCGCCGGGATGGTCGCGAAAGCGCACAGGACGAGCAAGTGACCGAGGTCAGCACCGTTGAGCAATGGGTCGCCCGCGCTGAAGTAGTACCAGGGGCTGATCTTGGCCCCCGCTGCCAGGGCATCTGACAACGGCAGGAAGATGTTCATCGCGAACGCGAGGGCAGCCAGCGCGCCCGTGCTCGCGGTGGCGAGACGCCGCCTGCCGGTGCCGGCTCCGATCAAAAGTGCCAGCATGCCGAAGGCGACCCCGAGAAGTACGGTTTGCACTGTGGCGCCGAGGATTCCGGTGGCAGTCAGACCCAGATTTCCGATCAGGTCGCCCACGATGAGGCCGACAGCCAGAAATGCGCCCACGATCACAACGTGGATGGCCACGGCCACAGCCTTGACGGACAGGAAGGCGAGCCGACCGACCGGTGCGGACAGCACTACACCGAGGGTCTTGGCTTCCTCTTCGCCGGCCGTGGCTCGCGAGGCGGAGATTACCGCGACGGCGATGGCGGCGGCGGGCGCGACAATCGACATGAGTTCGGTGTTGACCCAACCGATCGCGGTCGTGAGATCCGCACCGGGCATAGCCTGCACGATTCCGTCGAGCAGCCCAGAAGATAGGTCGGCGAAAGTATCCCGCATTGACGGCCACAGGGCGCCGACCATCGCGCCCATCCCGATCATCAGGGCACCGACGATCACCGCCAGCCACAACCGGTCAGCGATCGCTTTGGCCAGCAGCGTCCAGATCATCACACCGCGATCTCGCCGGTGGGAGGTAGCACGGTGCCGCGGTGCATTGGCTCTGGAGTAGAGGAGCGCGGTCACCGGCTCATCCCTTCAGGTCACGGTGTTCGAAGGCATAGAAGGCCACCGCGAGCGCGCCGAATGTTATTGCTGCCAGGACGATCAGGTGCCCGACGCTCAGACCGTTGAGCAGCGGTTCGGAGCCGGCGTAGTAGTACCAGGGGCTCAGCGGCGCCCAGCCACCGAAACCGGCCAGCGGCAGCATCGCATTGGTGAGGTAGCTGACTGCGGCGATCAAGCCGGCAACCCCGGCTCCGACATTCGGCCGCCCCGTCGCGGCGCCGACAGCGAGAGCCAGCGCACCGAAGGCCATAGCAACCAGCAGCAGATGCACGCACGTCGCGATGATGGCGGAAATTGCAGGGCCGGTGCCGAACAGGGCCGAAGAAGCCACTGCCGCCAAGGCAAACAGTGCAGTGGCCGCGGTCAGGGCTACCGCCAAACCAACCACCTTGGCTGCCAGAATGCCGCTGCGTGAAACCGGCTGGGCAGCCAACAGATCCATGGTGCCCGCTTCCTCTTCGCCGGCGACAGCACCCGCGCCGGTCAGGACGGCGTAAGTCACCAGAGCGAGCGGGGCGATCAGGTTGAAGACCTCGCCGACGACGTACCCCCCTGGCACCTCCCCACCCATGAATGAGGTCAGTGCGTCCGGGAATCCTTCGGTGATGTCGGTGATGGCTGTCCCGAGGCTGGCGCTGATGGCCAGCGCGGCGAAGGTGAACGCTGCCAGGATGCCGCCGAGGCTTGCGACGGGCCAACGGCGTTCGGTCAGATCCTTGGTCAACACCGCGGCACTAGGCATCCGATGCCTGCCTTCGGTCGGCGGTGCTGTCCCTGCGGTAATAGGTGAGGAAGACCTCCTCGAGGTCGGCTTCACGACTGTTGAGGTTGACGACCTCGTGGGCCATCGCAGCCCTGAGAATGTCGTTCACTGAACCGTCGAAAGAGACTCTGGCCTGCCGGTTGTCCACGGTCGCGTGATGCACTCCCGCCACCCCGCTGAAAAGGTTGTCCGGAACCGGCCCGGCGAACTCGAAATCGAGCCGGCGGATTGCCTTGCGCTTGAGCTCATCAATCCGTTCGACGACGATGAGCTCACCGTCACGGATGATGCCTACCCGGTCAGCGACCCGCTCAACTTCTGAGAGGGTGTGCGAGGACAGGAAGACCGTGCGCCCCTCTGCACGCACCTCGCCGACCAGGCGATGAAACTCCTTCTGCACCAACGGATCCAGACCCGCTGTCGGTTCGTCCAGGACCAGGAGCGCTGGGCGGTGCATGAATGCCAGAATGAGACCGACCTTCTGGCGGTTTCCGGTGGAGTACTCCCCTACCTTGCGGGTCAAGTCCGCGCCCAGCCGTTCCGCAAGCTCGGCGGCATAGCGCTGATCGACGCCCCCGCGCAACTGAGCGAAGTACCGGAGGGTCTGAACCCCAGTCATTTTGGGATACAACGCCAAATCACCGGGCACGTAGCCGATGCAGCGACGGACCCGCAACGAATCGGCGTGCGAATTCATCCCCAGGACCTCCGCGCGGCCGGCGCTGGGGCGGATCTGGTCCAGCAACAGACGGATGGTGGTGGATTTCCCGGCGCCGTTGGGGCCCAAGAATCCGAAGACCTCTCCGCGCAACACCTCCAAATCCAGGTCCCGAACCGCCATAACGTCACCGAAGCTCTTGGTGAGTCCCTCGGTCCAGATCGCCGACGTTCTCGTGGGTCGCTCGGTCTCCCCGGCATCGTCCGGCGTATCCGCTACCCCACCTTTGACACTCACAAGTTTCACTGTACTCTGAAAGTACTTGCCAAACGGGATTATTCTGCGTCTCGTTCCGCGGCGGCAGACGAAGCAACCGGCAGGGAGCAACACGATGACGGCTCACACCGCGGACACCGCGGCCGATGACCCCGTGGACCTGGACAGCCCCGAATTTCTGGCCGATCCTTTCCCCTTCTATGACCGCTTGCGCCGGGAATCACCCGTCTACCGCACCCGAATGTGCTACCTGGGCGACACCGACATCTACCTGCTGTCTCGGTATGCCGACTGCGCCGAGTTGACCACCGACCGCCGATTCCGCCGGGCCGTGGAAGGCGTTGCGCCACTGCAGATCCCCGAGTCGCTGAAGTTCATGGCTACGGACAGCATGATTCTGATGGACGATCCCGAACATCAGCGACTCCGGAGCTTGGTCAGCCGCGCGTTCACCCCGGCTGCGGTTTCGCGACTGGCTGATCGGGTGGACGCGGTAACCGGTGAACTGCTCGGCGGATTCGGCAGCGGACAATGCATCGACCTGATCCCCGCGTACGCTCTGCCGATTCCGGTAACCGTGATCAGCGAGATGGTCGGGGTGCCCACAGCCGAGCGCGGACAGTTCCACGACGCAATGGAACTCGTGATCGAGGGCATAGGCAAGTACGGCATCGAGAAGGCCGCCGAGAAGATGGAAAGCGTCATCGACTACGTGCGCGAACTCATTCACCGCCGCCGCAGCGATCCGGCCGACGACATCATGACCGGATTGATCCATGCATCCGAAGATGGGGACACACTGACCGAAGACGAGGTAGTGGCGATGGTCTTCCTGCTGGTCACCGCCGGCTACGAGACCACCTACAACCTCATCGCCAACGGGGTACACGCTCTGCTGGCCCATCCCGGCCAGCTCGAACGCCTCAAGGCCAACCCGGACCTGATCGAAACTGCAGTCGAGGAAATCTTGCGCTACACAGGCACCATCGGCGGCACCAAACCCAACTACGCCAGCGAGGACGTCGAACTGCACGGTATTCGGATTCCTCGGGGTGCGATGGTCATCCCGCTTCTGGCCTCGGCCAATCGCGATCCGAAAGCCTTCGACAACCCCGAAATGTTCGATATCGGTCGAGATCCCAACTACCACCTGGCGTTTAGCAAAGGTCCGCACTTTTGTCTGGGCGCCAACCTGGCCCGGGTGGAAACCCGTATTGCGATCAAGAACCTGATCACCCGGTTTCCGGGACTGCAGCTAGCTGTGGAACCCGGTGAACTGAACATGGTGCCGGTGCCTTTCTGGAGACGCCTGACCGCGCTGCCGGTCATCCTCAATTGACGAATGTCCGGGGCCCGAAACCGTTGGCGTGGTTTGCCACAATGTCTGGCCGCAATATTGAGTATTGGCGTGACCTGAGGCCTGCCGGCCCGAGGCGTTGTAGTTTCGATGAGGGGACTTACCCCGTTACGTGAGGAGCACCATGAGCTGGTCAACCAAGGACATCCCCGATCTGAGCGGTAAGGTGGCGGTGATCACGGGGGCTAACGGCGGGCTCGGCCTGGCCTCGGCCAAGGCGCTCGCCGGCAAGGGCGCACATGTGGTGATGGCGGTCCGCAACCAGGCCAAGGCCGCCGATGCACGCACCGAGATCCTCACTGCTCACCCGAACGCATCGCTGGAGATCGTGGAGCTCGATCTGGGAACGCTGTCTTCCGTTGCCGCGGCGGCGAAAAGGATCGCCGCCAAGCACAGCCGTATCGACATACTGATGTGCAACGCCGGTGTGATGGCCATGCCGCAGGGCAGCACCGAAGACGGGTTCGACACCCAAATGGGTATCAACGTGCTCGGCCACTGGGCGCTGGTCTCCCACTTACTTCCCATCGTCGTCGCCACGCCCGGTGCGCGGGTGGTGACATTGTCGAGCACCGCCCAGCACATGGGCCGCGCGATCGACCCCGCGGACCCGCACATGCGCAAGAACTTCGACGCGTGGCGGATGTACGGCCAAACCAAACTGGCGATGCGGCATCTGGCGGTCGGCCTGCAGGAGCAGTTCGACCGGGCCGGGATCTCGGCCAAGGCGCTCTCGGCGCAGCCCGGGATGACGAACTCCGATCTGCAGACCACCACCCACTCCGAGGGCGGCGCCGGAATCCTCGGCCCGTTCTTCGAACGTTGGACCAAAACCGCGGGCATGTCCACCGACTACGGTGCACTGAGCCAGCTCCGCGCGGCTGTGGACCCCGCAGCCCCCGGCGGCGGGTTCTACGGCCCGCTGTTCGTCACCAACGGCCCACCGGTACTCAAACCCCTCATCCGGCCCGGCAGCGACACCGCCATCAAAAACCTCTGGCAGGCCGCCGAACACGAAACCGGCTTACAGGTCGACGTCACGGCCGCTGTGGATAAATCAGCCAGCCCGTAATCGCGGTGGAGACGGCCAGGGTTGGGGCACCGGCCGCGGCCGAACCATCTGCGGCCACCAGAACCACCTCCCGAGTAGCGCGGCGATGGATGGCGTCATGAAGGATCGGACCACCAGCGTGTCGAACAACAGGCCCAAACCGATGGTGGTGCCCACCTGCGCCAGGACCGTCAAGTCGCTGACTGCGAAGGACATCATCGTGAATGCGAACACCAGGCCAGCGGAGGTCACCACCGATCCGCTGCCGCCCATCGCGCGGATGATGCCGGTGTTGATGCCGGCGTGCAGTTCTTCCTTGAGGCGGGCGACCAACAACAGGTTGTAGTCAGCGCCGACGGCCAGCAAGATGATCACCGCCATCGCCAGCACCATCCAGTGCAGTTCAATCCCGAGCAGGTGCTGCCAGAGGAGCACCGAAAGGCCGAACGAAGCACCCAGGGACACCACCACCGTTCCGACGATGACGGCCGCCGCGACCACACTGCGGGTAATGACCAGCATGATGCCGAAAATCAATGCTAGCGCCGCGATTCCGGCGATCAGCAGGTCATAGGTGTTCCCGGTGGACATGTCCTTGAACATCGCTGCTGTACCGCCGAGGTAGATCGAGGATCCCTCGAGCGGGGTGCCTTTGACCGCCTGTTTGGCGGCGTTCTTGATCGCATCGATGTGCGCGATGCCTTCGGGGGTCATGGGATCGCCCTCATGGGAGATGATGAAGCGCACCGCATGCCCGTCCGGCGACAGGAACTGTTCCATGCCCCGTTTGAAGTCCGGGTTATCGAAGACCTCCGGGGGCAGGTAGAACGAATCGTCGTTCATCGACGCGTCGAACGCCTCGCCCATGGCCGCCGCATCCGCCTGCATGGCGGCCTGCTGCTCCTGCATGCCCTTCTGGGTCGAATACATGCCCAGCACCATGGCTTTCATGTTCTTCATGGTCTGGATCATCTCGGGCATCATCGCCGTCAGTTCGGGCATCAGCGCGTCCAGGCGTTCCATGAGCGGCAACAAGTTCTTGATGTCCTCGGTCATGATGTTGACGCCGTCGAGGGTGTCGAACACCGACCGTAGAGCCCAGCAGGCCGGAATGTTGTAGCAGTGCGGTTCCCAGTAGAAATAGTTGCGGATCGGGCGGAAGAAGTCATCGAAATTGGCGATACTGTCCCGCAATTCCTCCATGTTGACGACCATGCCCTTCATCTGGGCGACCATGCCGTGGGTGACGTCAGCCATCTGCTGGGTGAGGTTCGCCATCCGCTGCATCTGATCGATGGTCGTCTGCATGTCCTCAGCCTGCTGCATAGTCTTGGCGGTGAGGTCCTGGTTGTACTTCTCGGTCAGTTTCTGACTTGTGCCTTGCATGCTGATCAAGAACGGAATTGAGGTGTGTTGGATCGGTTTGCCGTCGGGCCGGGTGATGGCCTGCACGCGCGCAACACCGTCCACCGCGAAGATCGCCTTGGCGATCTTGTTGATCACCAGGAAATCGGCTGGATTCCGCAGATCGTGATCGCTCTCGATCATCAGGACTTCCGGGTTCAACCGGGCTTGGGAAAAGTGCCGCTCAGCCGCCGCGTAGCCCTCGTTGGCCGGCAGGTCGGCCGGCATGTAATTGCGGTCGTTGTAGTTGGTCTGGTAGCCGGGCAGGGTGAGCAAACCGACCAGTGCGAGGGCGATCGTCGCGACCAGGATCGGTCCCGGCCAGCGCACCACCGCCGCACCGAGCTTGCGCCAGAAGCGCACCCGCATGGCGCGTTTGGGCTCCAGCAGCCCGAATCGGCTGGCTACGGTCACCACCGCGCTGCCCAAGGTGAGCGCCGTGACGACCACGACGATCATGCCGATCGCCAGCGGAACCCCAAGGGTCTGAAAGTAGGGCAGCCTGGTGAAGCTCAGGCAGAAGGTCGCACCGGCGATCGTGAGGCCCGAGCCCAACACCACGTGGGCGGTGCCACCGAACATCGTGTAGTACGCCGATTCTCGGTCCTCGCCGACGGCTCGCGCCTCCTGGTAACGCCCGATCAGGAAGATGGCGTAGTCCGTCGCGGCGGCGATCGCCAGAATCACCAGCAGGCTGGTCGCGAACGTCGAGAGGCCGATGATCTGGTGGTAGCCCAGGAAAGCGACGACACCCCGTGCTGCGCTCAATGACAGCACGACCGAGACGAGCACCAACAGCAAAGTGGCGATCGACCGGTAGACGAGCAGCAGCATGGTGATGATGACGATGAATGTCGTGATCTCGGTCATGCGCAGGCTGCGGTCCCCGGCGATCTGCTGGTCGGCGGCCAGCGCTGCGGCACCGGTCACATAGACCTGGACGCCGTCCGGGGGTTGCAGGGAGGCGATGATGTCCTGTACCGATTCCACCGACTCGTTGGCCAGCGTCTCGCCCTGGTTTCCGGCGAGTTTCACCTGAACGTAAGCGGCTTTGCCGTCGCTGCTCTGTGCGCCGGTAGCGGTCAGCGGATCACCCCAGAAGTCCTGCACGGACTCGACATGTCTGGTGTCGGCCTCGAGCCTGGCGACCATCTGGTCGTAGAACTCGTGGGCCGCCGCGCCCAGCGGCTGTTGACCCTCCAACACGATCATCGCCGAACTGTCGGACGTTCCCTCCTCGAAGACTTCGCCCATCCGCTGCATGGCGATCACCGCTGGCGCTTCATTGGGGCTCATCGAGACCGCCCGGATTTGGCCGACGGTTTCGAGTTGCGGCACAACGACGTTCAGGACCACGACGAGGGCGACCCAGGCCAGAATGATCGGCACAGCGAAGGCGCGGATGAACCGTGGCACCCTCGGCCGGGAGGTGCCTGGAGGTGTCTGGGACGCGTCGGCCGGCGCGTCGGTCGTCGCGGCGCTCACGCGGACTTCAAAAAGCAGAAGGTCAGGGCATCCACTCCGGTGGCGGTCCTCTCATCTCTCAACTCGTCGTCGACGACGATTCGGCAGCTGATCGACTCGCCGTCACCCTGAGCGATGATGTTCGGCGCCGCCGACGGCGCCGTTGTCTCCAGCGTCAGCGACCACGGCAGGGCCGCACCGTCGATACGTTGCGGCTTGGCGTCCAAGTCCAGGTAGTTGATGTTCGCGTAGCTGCCCGAACCGGAAACCTCATAGCGCACCACCTTCGGGTCGAAAGGCTCCGGATCATCGGCGAAAACCTCGGGTGTCACGAGAACGCCCTCAGAACCGAAGAAGGTTCGGATCCGACTCACGGTAAAACCAGCGATGATTGTCACCACCACGAGCACCAGGGGGAGCCACACCCGCTTGAAAACCGCCATCATCGCACCCAATCCTGCTCGAGACCGTGGTGTCGAAGTGCTGTCATGCCGCCGTTAACGCCGTATCTACCTGTGCACCTGCGCATCTTGCGGCAGGACAGATCGTTGGCGTCTCATTGCGGGTCCTCGTTGGTCTGATCACGGAACTCTTCCAGGGAGTCGGTCAGGACCGTCTCCATGTAGGCGGAAAGGTCGCGCATTTCCTGCAGTCGGCGGCCGCGCTCGGGGGGCGAGCCACGCATTGCGTGCAATCCGGAGTCGGCCATGTCCTTGAGGTCGGACATGGTGCGAATTCGCTGGCGCTCGCCGGCGGCGAATGCGTGCGGACGCAGACGGAAGTACGTGCGGCGGTCCCCGGCGACGCCGAGTCGCTCGATATATCCGAACTGAATCAGCATGCGGGCATTGGTGCTGATCCCGCCGCTGCTAGCCCCCAGCGCCGACGCCAGCTCCTCAGAGGACTGCCGTTCCGGCACGCACACCAGCAACCAGCCCAGCAACCGACCTGCCAGCCGGGTCAAGCCGTTCGATTCGAAGTATCCGCCCATTTGCTCGACGAAGTCCATGATTTCGGCATCGGGCTTCTCACCAGCCAGCCCCGCATCAACGCTCACGAGTTTCCGCTCACAAGTTTCACTGTAATCTGAAATTACAGCGCGTGCTGGCTGAACCGATGCAGCGGTCAGTTACAGGTGTCGGCGCCAATCCAACGGCCGTTATAGCTCACACAAGCCTGAGCCGGCGGCGGCGGTGGATCGTCGGGCATCGGCGCGTAATATGCCGGCGGCGGAACGTAGGGTGCGACGACGTCGGCGAGGTTCGCACAACCACTGACCGATACCCGCCGTCCAACGCTTGCGCACACGTCGGCGTGGGCTTCGCCGGCGGATTGGAATAGCACGATAGCCCCGGGAACGGCCCCGAGGGCCGATACGACGGCCACCGCCGCGGTCCATGACCGAGTCCAATGACCCATATTGCGTGTCTCCTCACTGACCGAACCAACGTGTCTCGGCTTGTCGAAGTTTACGGCGCCCGATGGTGGGGCACTACCGAGTCACGTCGCAGCGCTCCCGCAGATCCTTCAGTGGCTGGCGGATACCGTAGATCTCGGCCTCGACCTGCGGGTGGGCGTTCATGTACTCCTGCACCGCGGGGCGGATCTCGTCGTCCGGCTTCCCGTGCAGGCCGGTGAAGAAGTTGTTGACCTCAGGATGGGTGAAAAGATAGATACCCATCGCCGTTCCCACACTGCCGGAGACCTGAGCGAGGTCGGCCGCCGTGCAATTGGGGGGCGGCGGCGGTGCGGGCTGGGCGAATGCCGGCGAAGCGCCGCCGAGCAGTAGCGCGGCCGCGACCGTCCCGCCACCGATCAATCCAGCTGTCGCACGGCGGACTGCAGGTCCTGAAAGCAGCATTTGTGAGCTCCTCGGTTCATCCCATGCGGCCGACCGATCCGGTGGCCGCGGGTCCCGAAAGCCAATCACATCCGACCGGTAAGGAAAAGTCCGATCATCGAAATCGGGCGTGCCAGGCGCCGCACCAAGTCCCGTTGACCAGCGCGTCACCTTCGTCACTCCCACCACAAGCGCCGTACGCTGAAAAATATGAAGAAGCGGCTTGCGCTGGCGGGTGCACTGAGTTGCACCGCCGTGCTGGCCGGTTGCCAAACCACCGTCCAGGGCACCCCCCTCAGAGTCCCCGACACCCACAACGAGCCGGACTTCCCGACGCCGCGGCCCAGCAGGCCCACCGCGGCGCCGCCTTCCACCATCGAGCCAACGCCATCTCCGACGGCGCCAACGCTGCCTGGCGCCGAGGTGCTCGAACCCCGCAACGGTGTCGTGTTCATCCAGACGAAATCCGGCAAGACCCGCTGTCAACTCGACCAGCAGGAGGTGGGCTGTGAGGCCGCGTTCACCAACACTCCCGATGTCCGAGGCTCGCCGGCCAACGGGGTACGGCTGAGCGCCCGCGGGCAAATCACTTGGGTTCTAGGCAATTTGGGCGATATCCCAGCCGTCACCCTGGACTACCGGACCTATTCGGCAGTGGGCTGGACGATTGACGCCAGCGCCGCCGGCACTCGATTCACCAATGACAGCACCGGGCGCGGCATGGTCATCAGCGTCGAGGGTGTCGAAGGCTTCTGAGCTTCGGCCCTTAGGGTGTTTTTCGTGGACCACGTCGATTTCAGAGTCTTTGTCGAGCCCCAACAGGGCGCCACCTACAACCTACAACGACCAACTCGCCGTCGCACGTACGGCCGAGGCCGCCGGCTACTCGGCCTTCTTCCGGTCCGATCACTATCTGGCGATGAATGCCGACGGGCAGCCCGGCCCCAGCGACTCGTGGGTGACGCTGGCCGGACTCGCTCGTGAGACGTCCTCGATCCGGCTCGGCACCATGGTGACCTCAGCGACCTTCCGCCACCCGGGTCCATTGGCCATCTCGGTGGCACAGGTCGACGAAATGTCAGGCGGGCGTATCGAATTCGGGATCGGGGCCGGATGGTTCGAAGCTGAGCACCGCGCCTACGCCATCCCGTTCCCGCCGCTGGGCGAGCGATTCGACCGACTCACCGAACAACTGGAGATCATCACCGGGATGTGGGCCACCCCGCTTGGCGAGACGTTCGACTACCCCGGAAACCATTACCGCGTCTCCGATTCTCCCGGGCTGCCCAAACCCGTCCAATCGCCACACCCGCCGATCATCATCGGCGGCGGTGGAGCCAAACGCACCCCCGCACTGGCCGCAAGATTCGCCGCAGAGTTCAACATCCCGTTTGTGCCGTTGCCCACGTTGGAAACGCAGTAAGCACGGGTAGCGGCGGCGGTCGAGAACGCGGGGCGCGCGCCGGATTCCCTGACCTACTCGGCGGCGTTCGTGGTGTGCGCAGGCCACGACGAGGCGACGATCACCAAACGTGCCGCGGCGATCGGACGGGACGTCGACGAGCTTCGCGCCAACTCGCCAGCGGTAGGGACGCCCACCGAGATCGTGAATAAGCTGGGTCCCTTCCTCGAGGCTGGCGTTCAGCGGGTCTACCTGCAGCTTCTCGACATGTCGGATCTGGATCACGTCACGTTCTTCGCCGACCAGGTCTGTACCCAGCTTCGCTGACCCGGCGGTCGGCCCGACACCCGCGGCTACCATCGGAGGCCGTGACCCGCCCCGACCGCGACGACGACGCCCGACACCGGGCAACCCGCGTACCGTGGCACCACCGAACACCGGCAGTGCTCGGGGTGAGCGTGGCAGGCCTGGCCGCCATCGCCATTCTGGTCGTTTCCATCAACTATGTGTCCCGTCAATTCACTGAACCCCCGCGGGCTCCGATCACCTACCCCGGGCCGACGTCCGCGGCCACCGACACCCGGTCGTCGACACCGACCACGGCACCAGCGACCACGAGCACCAGAGCGCCCATCACCAGCGACAGCAACTCCGGCCCGACGCTGTCCAGCAGGAACGTCCCAGAGGCGTCCACCCGGAACCCCGAGACCTCCAGCCGGAGGCCGAACTCTCGTCCACCCAGAACCCGCGAGAATGACATCTCCGCGGCACCGACCACACGCAGCCGGCCGAGGGCTCCTTGACACGCACGTCAGGCTCGGCCCGGTAGGCGCAAGCGCCTACTATCGGGTTCCGTGGCGGGCTACGGAACTCCGGACGACCAGAACAACTACTCCGATGACGAGCCGACTCACGTCACCAACTACGGCTCCCACGGAAAGCCACCACCCGCCGTGGAGCCATGGTTCCGCAAGCCGGTCGCGCTGGTGACGTTCGGTGCCGTCGGCACCGTGCTCACCGCGCTGGTCGTCTACGGGCTGGCCAAGGCCATCACCGGGGACTCGACCTCGGACACGACCCCGACAACCTCGCTGACCCCGATAACATCCACGGAGGTTCCGGTGGTACCGCCCCCGTCGACGGTGACCGAAACGGTGACAGTGACCACCACGCCGACGACCACGACCGGGGCGACGACCATCACCACAACCACCACCGCGCCGACGACGACAGCGCCGAGCCCGACCGTGAGCACCAGTACCGTGACGCAGACCGAGACCAAGACGATCACCGAACCGCCACCGGCCGAACCACAGCCCTAATCCAGGATCGGAAGGGGGATCATGGCCGATCAACTACCGGACACTGCCACCCGGCTCGCTCTGGACCGCACCCGCCTAGCGGCCGAGCGCACGTTGATGGCGTGGATCCGGACCAGCACCTCACTGATCGCTTTTGGTTTCACCATCTTCAAGTTTTTTCAGTACCTGGCGACGGAGGAGCACAACCACCGCCCGATTCTGAGCCCGTGGGCGGTCGGAATGTTCATGATTGTCATCGGGCTGACCGCGTTGGTGCTGGCCTGGTTCCAGCATCGCCGGGAGACGCAATCCCTACGGGCGGAAGGCGCCCACATGCCGTACTCCCTCGCCGCGGTCATTGCCGGCTTGATCGCCTGCCTCGGCCTGTTGGCACTAGTCGTGGTGGCTTGGCGGCTGTAGCGCGACCCGCGCCGAGCTCTTCGGCCCAGCGCACTGCGGGTGCGCCGCTGAAACCAACCCACATGACGCGGGAACCGACGTTCCCACCGCTGTAGCGGCCGGAACGGACGACGCGCGAGGAGGGCGGTCACGAACACTCACCAGAGGTGTTCGACACGCTCTAGGGTGGTGACGGCCCGGACAGGAGACTCACCACCATGACTGAACCGTTGGGGTTGTCCGTCGGGATGACCAACCTGGTGGCGGCTCGCGTGGGCCGCCCGCCGGTGCTACGGCGATCGATCCTCACTCTCCACCCCGACCGGCCGCCCGAGGTCGGCGAACCCCGGGAGGGCCCCGGTGTCGTCCTGAGCGGCTTCGTCGGACGCACCGGCGATCCGGTTCCGTTGGTGGCGGCCGACAGCTCGGTCCACCGCGGCGAGCAGGTGCTGGCCATGGCCCTGGACGCGATGGCACGGTTGGTCGACGGCGGCTCGCCCGTCGCCATTGCCGTGCCAGCGCACTGGGGACCGGGCGCGGTAGGCGCGCTGCGCGGCGCGCTACGCCGCATCACGAGCCTGGCACCCAACGGCGTGCCTGCTGCACTGATCCCGGATTCCGCAGCTGCGCTGGCAGCGCTGCAGGCCGCGCCGGGACTGCCCAATCGGGGTGTTGTCGCGCTCATCGACCTCGGCGGCAGCGGGTCCAGCATCACCCTGGCCGATGCGGACGCCAACCTTGACGCGGTCGGCGACACCGTGCGCTATACGGAGTTCTCGGGGGACGGTATCGACCAGGCGATGCTCGACCACGTGCTCGCCGGGACCGCCGAGCTGAATACGGCCGACACCGCCGACACCAGGGCGAACGGAGCACTGACCCGGCTGCGTGACGAGTGCCGCGCGGCCAAGGAGCGCCTCTCCGCGGAGACCGTCACGGTGGTGCCCGCCGAGCTTCCGGGGTCTCGCTCCGAGGTCCGGGTGACCCGACCGGAGCTCGAACAGCTGATCTCCGAGCCCCTCGCAGGCTTGTTGACCGCGGTCGAAGACACGCTGCGGCGAAACGGGGTTGCGCTGGACAACGTTTCTGCGGTGGCCACCGTCGGAGGCGGTGCGGCCATCCCGTTGGTGACACAACGCTTGACCGAGCGGTTGCGCGCGCCCGTGGTCACCACACCGCAGTCAGCGCTCAATGTGGCCGCCGGCGCGGCGTTGGTCGCCAACCGGAGCCTGGAGACCGATGCGCCGACCGGAATGGCTCCCACCGGTGAAGCACCGACCGCCATGGGATCGGCGGCCTGGGCAGCGGGTGTGGCGGGGCTGGCGGCCAGCGAATCCGCCGCAGACGGGGCCGCGTCGGCGACGTTCCGGGCGCTGGCCTGGTCGCAGGACGACGCCTCGGCCGGGGATCCGCTGCCCTACACCGGCGACGACTACACCTCGTCGGCCGGCTACGCCGATCAACGGGCGACCGACGCCGGGCCGCCGGCGGCATACACCCCCCCGGGCGGTGAACCCCCGGGGTACTCGGACCAACTCGGCGGCGAGCCAGCCCTGGTGCCCTGGTACAAACGCCCGCCGGTGCTGTTCGGGGCAGCGGCCGCGGCCGCGCTCCTCGCGTTGGGCGGACTGGCAGTGACCTTGACAAGTTCGGTCGGTGACTCGACGACGGTTACCGAGACCACTACACCAGCTCCGGGCGAGGCCACCTCGCAGGAGTTACCCCCGCCGGTCACGACGGTCACTGTCGGACCCGACGGGGTGGCAACCACCACGGTGAGCCAGCCACCACCTCCCCCACCCTCGTCTACGACGACGACACCGAGCACAACGGCGACCACCACGACACCCTCGACCACGACCACCACGACCACCACGACCGCGCCGACAACAACGACCACCACGACCGCGCCGACAACAACGATGCCGACAACCACTCGTACGACGACGCAGCCAACAACACAGCCGCCCACGACGCGCATACAGCCGACGACCACTGCTGCACCGGAACCCACCACGGCTGCTCCGCCGGACCCGATCACGACGACCGTGATCCCCGATGAGGGCGCGTGACCTGCAACAACGACGGGGCCGTTAGCGGACCGGGCACAAAGCTCCGGTGAGATCTGTGATCTCGTTGGAGGTGGGTCCGGCGGCCAGCGCGTTCTATCTTGCGCCGAACGAAGACGACTGCGCGGCATTAGCGAAGTCGGTCCGAGAGAGCCGGTATTCGAAGTTCCGAAAAACGCTCCACCCGATGATGGTGCCGAATGCGATGGATACCAGCGCAGCGCCGGTTGCGCCGAGGCTCGCCAGGCCGATGTTGCCACCGGTCGCCGCCTGAGTAACGGACTCGAAGCTCAATGCACCTGGAACCAGAGACCAGAAGGCGGCGAGCAACATCACGATGGGTGGCGGTGCAGTCTTGATCCGAGTCGCCAGCAAGGCAAGCGGCACGGAGAGAAAGGCCCCGAAGAAACCCGAATAGGCGGGGCCGACGAATTCGCTGGCGACAGCCTGTCCGCCCAAGGCGACCCCGATGGCGATGATCAGCCAGATCAGAGAACCCCGCGGCGCGGACAGGTAGACGTAGAGGCCGAGGCCGACGGCAACGACCCCCAGCCCCAGTGCCCAGGAACCCATCTGGCTTGCCGGCGCCTGCTGCCACACTCGACCGGCGAGGTGCGTTCCCAGTGCTACGCCGAATACCAGCAGTGCCAACTGGGTGAGCCCGTAGACCAGTCTGCTGGTTCCGGCGACGATGTGGGAACTCGCCAGTTCGATCGCACCGATCGTCAGCGACAGTCCGGGCAGCATTGCCACCAGGGCCGGTGTTATGACCCGCAGCAGTCCATCGTCGGCAACACCGGCGACGAACCAGGTAGCCAGAAGTGTGACGGTCAAGGCCGACACCGCAGGCAGTACCGGTTTGAGTGCAGGCAGTGGACGTCCGAGCTGAACAATCATCCCGACGACCAGTCCGAGAAAAAGGTGGCCGGGAAGCGACGACCAGGTGGGATTGATAACCAGTCCGAACCCCACCGTTGTCAGGGCGTATCCGAGGGTGGTGGTCACCGCTCCGAATCGTGGTCTTTGGCTACGGACGCGTCGGATCGCGGTGATGGCGTCGCCTGCGGTGATCGCCCCTGCGGCGGCAAGGGTTGCGATTTCATCGACGTGTCCCGCCAGGTCGAGTTGCAGTGTGGAGGTGGTCGTCGCATCAATCTCCGATGCGCTATTCCCTACCTGAATCAACAAGACCGTGGGCAACGCGACAACGCGAGCCGGCTCGTCGGTGAACCGGGCGGCGATCTGCGCCAGCCGCGACTGGACCAATTGGACGGGTTGGTTCACCTCCATCAGGGCGACACCGATCTCCCGGAGCATCGTCGCCACCTCGACGGGATCGCTGGCGCTGGTGTCTATCGGCCGGGGGGGAATCTTGTGGATGGACCTGATGATGCTGCCGATGCGCGCGCTAACCCACTTGGCCATAGCAGCATCCTGACGAATAACGGCGCTGTGCGGAACTAGAGCGACGAGGTTTCCGCCGGCTCGGCGACGGCTATCGGCTCGCCGGCCCGGATGACGAACCGGAGATGCTGTTCGGGTGCGGTGAGGACGGTGATGTCCTCCAGTGGGTTTCCGTCGAGAATCAAGACGTCGGCCGCAGACCCCGCAGCCAGGGTGCCGATGACCCCGTCCAGTTGAAGCAGGCGCGCGGCGGTGGACGTAGCGGCCCGGATGATGTCGATCGGCGCCTGAACCTCGGCGCGCAACCTGAACTCATCGAGCTGCGCGGACTGCAGTGGACCCAGCAGGTCGCTGCCGTAAACCAGGTTCACTCCGGCCTTGTGCGCCTTCTCCAGCGCGGCCAGTCCGGCGTCTCGGACCTCGGAGTTCTTCTGCAGTGAGCGAGCGGGGATACCGGTCTGCTTGCCGAATTTGTCCATCTGGTCGTAGGTGACCAGGGTCGGCACCAGGAATGCGTCGTTGTCCAGCAGCAGCGTGATGGTCTCGTCGTCAAGCAGGTTGCCGTGCTCCACGCACCGCACCCCGGCGCGCAGGGCCCGGTTGACTCCGCGCGGATGGTAGGCGTGCACCGTCACGTAGCGGTTGTGGTTGTCGGCCTCGGCAACCGCGGTGCGCATCTCCTCGTCGCTGTATTGAACTTCGGAGACGTCATCGAGGGGAGAGGCCACACCGCCCGAAAGCAGCATCTTCAGGTGTGCGGCCCCGTTGCGGAACTCGTCGCGCGCGGCCTGGCGGACGGCCTCGACCCCGTCGGCGACACGGGCGAAGGCCGGGCGGGCCTGACAGCAAGGAAGCCGCTCGTCGCCCGCGGGCCCGCAGATCGCCGTGCCCGCCGGTCTGAGACAGTGCCTTGCCCCCGAACACCAGACGGGGGCCCACCGCCAGACCCTCGTCGAGCGCCCGGGCCATCCCCCAGTCCGCTCCCCCGACGTCGCGGACCGTGGTGAAACCGCGCCGCAGCATCCGACCGGCCTCGGCCAGCGCGCGCACCGTCGTGTAGCCCGCGGTCCAGGACGCGGCATCGACCAAGTCGAACGTCGTCAAGATGAGGTGCACGTGGGCATCCACCAGACCCGGCATCACGGTGGCCCCCGCCGCCTCGATCACCCGTGCGCCGGAGGCTGGAGTGGGTGGGCTTCCGGTCCCCGAATCGGCGATCAGCCGACCGGAGATCTCCATCCAGGACCTATCGCTCAAAGTCCCCGACACCGGATCGAGCAAGTGGGCATCGCGAATCAACACCGTCTCAGTCATCTGCAGCCATCCAATCGGTTGTCGACAGATCCTCAGCCTGGCAGACCGCAGCGAGGTTAGTCCACGGAACCACCATCTCGCGGGCAGCGGAACCGACGTGTTGCGGAAAGCCTGGTTAGGTCAGCCTTGGTGGCGCTGTTTCGCTGCGAGATGCAACTATGAGCAGGCACCCAGCCAAAGTTACTAGCCGGTAACAAACCTTAAGTTACCCGCAAGTAACCTCACTTCCGGAGGTTGCGCGTGGAAACGCAGATGCTGATAAGGCTCGTCGTCGGGGCACTGATGATCGCCGTCGTCGGTGTGTTCGCCGCCAAGCGAGTGCTGTGGCTGACGAAGCTGATCCGGTCCGGGCAGCCGATGAGTGAGTCCAACAACCGCAAAGACCACATGCGGAAGCGCATCACCACACAGGTCGAAGAGGTCTTCGGGCAGACCCGGATGTTGCGCTGGTCGATTCCCGGCATCGCCCACTTCTTCACCATGTGGGGATTCTTCATCCTGGCCTCGGTATACCTGGAAGCCTTTGGCCTGCTCGTCGTACGCGATTTTCACATTCCGTTCATCGGCAAGTGGGACGCGCTCGGGTTCCTGCAGGACTTCTTCGCTGTCGCTGTGCTGCTCGGCATCATCACCTTCGCCATCATCCGACTGCGTAGCGAGCCCAAACAACACGGCCGCAGCTCCCGCTTCTATGGCTCACACACCGGCGGCGCCTGGCTGATCCTGTTCATGATCTTCAACGTCATCTGGACCTACGCCCTGGTCCGCGGCGCTGCGGTCAACAACGGCACCCTCCCCTACGGCAACGGCGCGTTCTTCTCGCAGCTGATGGGCGCCATCATGCACCCGCTGGGCCATGCCGCCAACGAGTGGATCGAGACGTTGGCGCTGCTCGCGCACATCGCGATCATGCTGGTCTTCCTGCTGATCGTGCTGCACTCCAAACACCTGCATATCGGGCTGGCGCCGCTCAACATCACGTTCAAGCGGCTACCCGACGGCCTGGGCCCGCTGCTACCGGTGGAGTCCAAAGGCGAGGTGGTGGACTTCGAGGATCCCGCGGAGGACGTCGTGCTGGGCCGCGGCAAGATCGAGGATTTCACCTGGAAGGGCTACCTGGACTTCACCACGTGCACCGAATGCGGCCGCTGCCAGTCGCAGTGCCCCGCCTGGAACACCGGGAAGCCGCTGTCGCCCAAGCTGGTAATCATGGACCTGCGTGACCACATGTTCGCCAGGGCGCCGTACTTCCTGGACGGCAAGGAGGCCCCCAGCGAGGCCTCAGTGGCCAAGGAGCTCGAGTCCACCGAGGGCGGTTTCATCGAGACCAAGCACGACGACGAGCACCACGTACCGGAGTCGGGTTTCGAGCGCTTTCCCGCCGACTCCCCGATACAGGCGACCCGCCCGATGGTCGGCACCCTCGAACAGGGTGGCGTCATCGACCCCGACGTGCTGTGGTCATGCACAACCTGCGGCGCATGTGTCGAGCAATGCCCGGTGGACATCGAACACATCGACCACATCGTCGACATGCGCCGGTATCAGGTGATGATGGAGTCGGAGTTCCCCGCCGAACTCGGCGGGCTGTTCAAGAACCTGGAGAACAAGGGAAACCCGTGGGGCCAGAACTCCAAGGACCGCACCAACTGGATCGACGAGGTCGATTTCGACGTCCCGGTGTACGGCAAGGACGTCGAGTCATTCGAGGGCTTCGAGTACCTGTTCTGGGTGGGTTGCGCCGGGGCCTACGAGGACCGGGCCAAGAACACCACCAAGGCGGTTGCCGAACTGCTGTCGGCAGCCGGCGTGAAGTATCTCGTTCTGGGCGAAGGTGAGACCTGCAACGGTGACTCGGCGCGCCGCTCCGGCAACGAATTCTTGTTCCAGCAACTGGCCGCGCAGAACGTGGAGACGCTCAACGAGATGTTCGAAGGAACCGAGCGGGTGGACCGCAAGGTCGTCGTCACCTGCCCGCACTGCTTCAACACCCTCGGCCGCGAGTACCCCCAGCTCGGCGGCAACTACACCGTGTTACACCACACCCAGTTACTCAACCGGCTCATCCGGGACAAGAAGCTGGTACCGGTCAAGTCGGTCGGCTCCAACGGGCAGGGGTCCAACGGACAGAGTGCCGACATCACCTATCACGACCCGTGCTACCTGGGTCGGCACAACAAAGTCTATGACGCCCCCCGCGAGTTGATCGGAGCCTCGGGCGCGGCGCTCACCGAGATGCCGCGACATGCTGACCGCGGGCTGTGCTGCGGCGCCGGCGGTGCGCGGATGTGGATGGAAGAGCACATCGGCAAGCGCGTCAACAACGAACGCGTAGAGGAGGCGCTCGACACCGGCGCCTCCAAGATCGCCACCGGGTGCCCGTTCTGTCGAGTGATGATCACCGACGGTGTCGACGACGTCTCGACAGCCAGAGAAGTCGAGAAAGCCGAGGTTCTCGACGTGGCCCAGTTGCTGCTCGGCTCGTTGGACAAGAGCACCTTCGCGCTACCCGAGAAGGGCACCGCCGCAAAGGAAGCCGAGAAACGCGCCCCGCGTGCCCGCGCTGAGACAACTACCGCGATCAAACCTGCGGACGCAGGCGCGCCCGCGGCGACGGCACAATCGGAGACCGCCACGCTCTCCGAAGCCCCGCCGGCCGCTCCGGTCAAGGGTCTCGGCATCGCCGGCGGCGCAAAGCGCCCCGGAGCCAAGAAGACCGGCGTTACGAAGTCCGAGGCCCCGGCGGCCCCGGCGGCCCCGGCGCCGGCTGAGACCGAATCTGGAGCGACCAGCGGGGCGGCACCGGAGCCACCCGTCAAGGGGCTCGGCATCGCGGCGGGTGCGCGCCGCCCAGGGGCCAAGAAGGCCCCGGCGACACCCGACCCGGCGCCGACCGCCGAACCTGACAGGGCCGCAGCGGAGCCCGCGCCGAGCGAAGACAGCGAGGCCGTGCCGGCCAAGGATGAGCCGCCCGTCAAGGGCCTGGGTATCGCCAGGGGGGCACGTCCGCCGGGCAAGAGGTAGGTCACCGTCGAGCCTCAGATTCTTATTTCGCTCGACAACGATGCGACGATGTTGTTCATGACCACCCATCAGCTGCCCTGGCATTCGACCGGCCACCATGACCGGCAGCGCGTTTTCACGCAGTCGAGCAAGCTGCAGGACGTCCTTTACGAGATCCGCGGACCCGTCCATGAGCATGCGTCGCGGCTGGAGGCCGAAGGGCACCGGATTCTCAAGCTCAACATCGGCAACCCGGCGCCATTCGGCTTCGAGGCGCCCGACGTGATCATGCGCGACATCATCGCCGCGCTGCCCTACGCCCAGGGCTATTCGGATTCCAAGGGCATCGTCAGCGCGCGCCGGGCCGTGTTCACCCGCTACGAACTGGTGGACGGGTTTCCGCGATTCGACATCGACGACGTCTTTCTCGGCAACGGCTGTTCTGAACTGATCACCATGACGCTGCAGGCCCTGCTGGACAACGGCGACCAGGTACTGATCCCGGCTCCCGACTACCCGTTGTGGACGGCGTCGACGTCGCTGGCGGGCGGAACACCGGTGCACTATCTGTGTGACGAAACCCAAGGTTGGCAGCCCGACATCGCCGATATGGAATCCAAGATCACCGACCGCACCAAGGCGATCGTCGTGATCAATCCGAACAACCCCACCGGCGCGGTGTACTCGCGCGAAGTTCTGACCTCGATCGCCGAGTTGGCCCGCAAACACGAGCTGCTGCTGCTCGCCGACGAGATCTACGACAAGATCCTCTACGACGATGCCAAACACATCGCGCTGGCCAGCGTCGCCCCTGACGTGCTGTGCCTGACTTTCAATGGCCTCTCCAAGGCCTACCGGGTAGCGGGATACCGCTCCGGCTGGCTGGTCATCACCGGCCCGAAAGAACACGCGAGCAGTTTCATCGAGGGCATCAGCCTGCTGGCCAACATGCGGTTGTGTCCGAATGTGCCTGCACAGCATGCGATTCAGGTAGCCCTGGGCGGCCACCAAAGCATCGACGACCTGGTACTGCCCGGGGGGCGGCTGCTGGAACAACGCGACGTGGCGTGGGCACAGCTCAACGAGATCCCCGGGGTGTCCTGCGTGAAACCCGAGGGCGCGCTGTACGTGTTTCCGCGGCTGGACCCAGAGGTCTATGACATCGCCGACGATGAACAGCTCGTCCTCGACCTGCTACTGCAGGAGAAAATCCTGGTGACCCAGGGCACCGGATTCAATTGGCCGACACCGGATCACCTGCGGATCGTAACCCTGCCGTGGGCCCGCGATCTGGCCAACGCGATTGAACGGCTGGGCAACTTCCTGGTCAGTTACCGTCAGTGAGTCGACGCCCCCCGACCGCCCGAACGTGAAGTTGCCTTCACGCCCGGGTTCGAGCGTGTGGATATCAGCGCAGCGGGCACCGACGGCACAGCGGGCACCGACGGCACACCGGCAATAGGTGCCCATAGGGTGTCTGGGTGGCACACTCGCACTCTCACTCGCTCGGCGGCCCGTCGCCGATGGGGCCACTGGCGGCCAAGATCGTCGTCGGACTGCTGATCGCTGCCGGAGTGGCGACGCTGGTCGGCGCGGCGCTGCTCTGGCCCACCGGGCAGCGGGCCGACATCCCGCTGCCGTTCCAGAACGCCGCCGGCGGCGCGGTGACGACCGAGTCCGGTCACGTGCTTTCCAGCAGCACTGCGGTGTGTGGCAGCCCCTCTGCCGGGGCCGTGCTCACCGCCGATCCCCCGGTGTCCGAGGGCGAGGGCGCCACGTGTGTCCGGACGATGGTGGCCATTGACTCCGGACCCAACCGTGGCGCCAAAACCATGCTGGAGTTCGGTGGCGGCCCAGGCCAACCCAACTTGGCTGTCGGTGATGACATCCGCATCAGCCGACAGGTGGACGACGCCGGCGCCACCACCTATGCGTTCTACGATTACGAGCGCACGTGGGCGCTGACCGCCCTGGCCGCGGTGTTCGCGGTGGTGATCGTCGCGGTAGCGCGCTGGCGTGGCCTGCGAGCCCTGGTCGGAATCGGCGTCGCGTTCGGGGTGCTCGTCGTATTCCTACTTCCCGCACTGCGGGACGGCGCGCCGGCTGTTCCGGTCGCGGTGGTGGCCTCGGCGGCCATCCTGTACGCGGTGATCTACCTCGCTCACGGTGTCAGCCTGCGGACCAGTGCGGCGCTGCTGGGAACCCTGGCCTCGTTGCTGCTGGCCGCAGCGTTGTCCTGGGGCGCAATCGAATTAGCCCATCTCACGGGGCTGTCCGAGGACCAGAACAACGAGGTCGCCGCCTATCTGGGCAATGTGTCGATCACGGGACTGCTGCTGGCCGGTTTCATCATCGGCTCACTGGGTGTGCTCAACGACGTGACGGTCACGCAGGCCTCGACGGCGTTCGAGCTGGCCGCCCTCGGCAACGGCGCCTCGCGACGCGAGGTGTTCGTCGGCGCGATGCGGGTGGGCCGCGACCATATCGCCAGCACCGTCTACACGCTGGTACTCGCCTACGCGGGTAGCGCGCTGCCGCTACTGCTGCTGTTCAGCGTCGCCAACCGCTCCCTGGGCGACGTGCTGACCAGCGAAAGCGTCGCCATTGAGATCGCCCGCTCCGCGGTCGGCGGGATCGCACTGGCCTTGTCCGTGCCACTGACGACCGGCATTGCCGCATTACTGGCGACGGGTTCGGGACCGGCTAACGCTCCAACAACTCGAGCAGATACGCCCCATAACCGGACTTGAGCAGCGTTTTCGCGCGCGCGGCAAGAGCGTCGTCATCGATGAAGCCGACCCGCCAGGCGACCTCCTCGGGCACGCTGATCTTGAGCCCCTGCCTGCGTTCGATGGTCCTCACGTAGTCACTGGCATCCAGCAACGAGTCGAAGGTTCCGGTATCCAGCCATGCGGTGCCGCGCGCCAATACTTCGACGGACAGCCGGCCAAGGCTGAGGTAGGTCTGGTTGATCTCGGTGATCTCGTACTCGCCACGTGCCGACTTGTCCAACGATCTTGCGATGTCCACCACATCGTTGTCGTAGAAGTACAGACCCGGCACCGCGTAGTGCGACTTCGGCGCCGACGGCTTTTCCTGCAGCGACAGCGCAGTGCCGTCGTCGGCGAACTCGACCACTCCGTACGCCGACGGGTTGGCCACCCGATAGGCGAAGATCGCTGCGCCACTGATGTTTTGAAAACGAGCCAGGCTGGTCCCCAGCCCGGGCCCGTAGAAGATGTTGTCGCCCAGCACCAAAGCCACCGAGCTGGACCCAATGTGGTCGGCTCCGATCACGAATGCCTGTGCAAGGCCGTTGGGCTGGTCCTGCACCGCGTAGGTCAGGTTGACGCCGAAATCCGACCCGTCGCCGAGTAACCGATGAAAACCCGGGGCATCCTGCTCGGTCGTGATCATCAGGATCTCACGGATGCCCGCCATCATCAGGGTGGAAAGCGGATAGTAGATCAGCGGCTTGTCGTAGACAGGCACCAACTGCTTGCTGACACCCATCGTGATCGGGTACAGCCGGGTGCCTGAACCTCCGGCCAGAATGATCCCGCGCATCAGCCGGTCAGATCCGCTTCGGTCAGTTCGGTCGCGGCCAATGCGGAGGCCAGATCGTCGTGCCGGAACACCGCGGTGACGTGGTCGCGGACCACACGAAACGCCGAGGCTGCGGTTCCATCTTCACCGGTAACGGAGATGATGCGCTGCTCGACGACGACGACACCCTCGTGGACGTAGATGCGACCCGGCTCGACCTTGGCATCGAGTGCCTGCGCCCAGTCGCGTAGCGCGGCGTGCCCCTGACCGGCGCCGTGGGCGTCACCGATCTCGATGTCGTCGCTGGACAGCGAGAGCAGGGTGCCGAAGTTGCCGGCATTGAGCGCGTCGTGCCAGGCGAGAACGGTGGCCATCTCCGAAGTGGTCATGTTGGCGAAGCATAGGCCGTTTGGACTCCGCCGAAAATACGCCACTCAATACGGAGTGCGTTCCAGCCACCCATCCCAGACTGTGGTGTCGCCGAAAACCTCGAGCCCGGCGTCGGTCGCCGTTCGGCGGCGCACGGTCGCCAACAGCAGGTCTTTGGCCGGGCCGCGCAATGCGACGCTGCCCTTATGGTGACCGCGCGACCAGCCCACACCGTATTCGTCATGAACGATGCTCCATTCGCCGGTCGGTCCCAACCGCTCATCGGTCGCGTGCAGATGGATGGACCGACCGCGCTCCAGCGCGGCAGGCTGCCGGGTTTCCAGGCAGGCGCGATCGATCCACTCGGTGAGCGCGTCGGCGGCCAACTCCGGTGACAGGTCGAACTCCACGCCCAGGGCCAGGGCGGCATCCGCACGGTGGACGGTCGCCTCGTGCAGCCGTCGGCGAATCCACCATCCCGCGGGACGGGCACCGAGAAACGTCCACACCCGAGCGTCGGAACCCACTCGGTCCACCGCGTCGATGACCGCTTGCGCACCGTCGTTGAGCCATTGGATCGCGGCATCGCGGTCTTCCGGCGGCCTACCGCCACGCACGTCTTTGGGGTGCAGCGGCTGACTGCGATGCTCGCTGACGATCTGTGCGGCCCAGAGGTTTCCCCGTCCCACATGGCGGAACAAGTGCCGCAACGTCCAGTCCCCGCAGGTCGGTACCGGAGTCGCCGGGTCTGCTGGTCCGATCAAGTCGCCGAAGGCTCGAGTCTGCTCGAGCAGGGCTACTCGGAAATCCACGTCACGAACCTAACGCCGCAGGCGTCTTCCCAAGCGTGATCGGCAAGGTTGACCACCCCCGCAGCACCCTGGTGTCGCGGCGCCGCCCGGCTCCGGTCAGCCGGGCGCCCGGGTAGCGATCGAAGAACGTGCGCAACCCCACCTCGCCTTCGGCGCGGGCCAGCGCGGCACCCAGGCAGAAATGCCGGCCAGCGGAAAACGACAGGTGCTTGCCGGCGTTTGCCCGCTCGATGTCGAAGCGGTGAGGATCTTCGAACACCTTGGGGTCCCGGTTGACGCCGGCCAGGTGGATCAACACGAGCTCGCCGCGGTTGATCGGCGTTCCCGCGATCTCGACGTCTTTGGCGGCAAAGCGGGCGCTCATCTGAACCGGCGAGTCGAGCCGAAGGATCTCCTCCACGGCGTTGGGCCACAGCTCCGGGCGGGCCGCCAGCGTCTGCAGGTGTTCGGGGCTGTCGAGCAACATCCGGATGCCATTGCCCAGCAGGTTCACCGTGGTCTCGAAGCCGGCGGCCAGCACCAGGCCGGCGGTGGCCTGCAGCTCGCGCTGCGAGAGCCGAGCACCTTCGGCCGCATCCTGACTTGCCCTGATCAGCTGACTTAACAGGTCATCACCCGGGTCGCGGCGCAGTTGCTCAAGATGGCCGCTCAACCAGGTATTGAAGCCGACGATGCCGTGGTGCACCTGCATGTACTGCTGCCAGGAGAGCCCGATATCGAGGCTGGGCGCGCCGAGCTCACCGAAATTCAGAATGTTCTGACGGTCGCACTCCGGCACGCCCAGGATGTCGCTGATCACCGCAATCGGTAGTTGCGAGCAGTATCGCGCGACGGCGTCCACCTCGCCGGCTTCCCCGTCGAGTTCGTCAAGTAGCTGGTCGGCGGTTTGCTGGACGCCGTCGCGCAGCCCCGCGACCGCCCTGGAGGTGAACACCGAGGACACCAGCTTGCGCAAGCGGGTGTGGTCGGGGGGCTCGATTGACAACAGTGACGGCGGCTCGATGGGGTGCAGCAGCCCGGGGTGGGTTTTACGGTTGATCCAGCGCAGCGGTGCGGGCAGGCCAGCACCGAGGGACGAGACCCGGAAGTCTTCGGAGCGCAAGATCTCATGGGCCACCTGATGGTCGACGGTCATCAGGACAGCGCGGCACCGAATCACCGGGCCCCGGTCGCGGATTTCGTCGGCGAAGGCCGCCGGGTCGGCGCGTACGGCAGGGTCGGACATCAACCTGGCCTGCGGGTCGCCGTTCCGGCGGGCGCCGACTCTCGACATCGCGCGGATTACGCCGTGCAGCGCCATCCAACGGATTCGGTGCTGCAGATCGACTGCCATGCCACAAGGGTAGTTGACGGCGTCGCACCCTTGCGGCCTCGGTGATGAACCCCAACGGTCACCCAGGATGCGTCAGCTGTGGCAACCGAATGGGGAATCGGTCACCCGCTGAGTTCCGGGAAGGTAGCGGTTCAGCCGTGGTGGTGAATCGCTCAGGCGGGGCCTCCGGCGCCACCCGCGCCGCCAGTGCCGCCAATAGCGCCGCTCGCGGCCATGCCTTGCTCACCGGCACCTCCACTGCCGCCGGCTCCATCGCCGCCGTTGCCGCCGGGGCCACCTTGGGTGCCAAGACTGCTTCCACCGGGATTCTGGCCGCCGTTGCCGCCGTCACCGCCGGACCCGCCGTTGCCGCCAGCACCGTCCACGCTGCTGCCGCCATTGCCGCCGGTGCCGCCATCGCCGCCGACACTGTCGCCACCAGCGTTATCACCACCGTCACCGCCGGCGCCACCGGCACCACCGTCACCGCCGGACCCGCCGGTCGCGCTGCCGCCCACGCCACCGTCACCGCCCGAGGCGCCAGTGCTCTCGCCGGGGGCATCGTCAGCAGCGTCGGCGCCGGCGCCACCGGCACCACCGTCGCCACCATCGCCGATCAAGCCGCCGTCACCGCCGTCACCACCGGCACCGCCATCGCCCCCACCCACAACGATGTCGGACCAACCCGCCCCACCAGAACCGCCGTTACCGGCCGGGCCGATCACGATGGGCCATTCTTGCCGGGCGCCCCGTTGACGCCGCCGGTGCCGCCGGTACCGGGGTCACCACCGACTCGGCCGTTGCCGATCATGCCGGGATTGCCCCCCATACCGCCGCTGCCACCATCGGGAGTACCCGCGTTGCCGTCGGCGCCGTCCCCGCCATCGCCGGGGGTGCCGGCGTCACCGCCGTCACCGCCATCGCCGCCGTCGCCGTTGGCGCCGCTGGCGTCGATCAGGAACAGGAACCGGCCCGTACCGGCATCACCGCCGTTGCCGCCGTTAGCTGCCACACCGCCGTTGCCACCGTGGCCGCCATCGCCACCCGACGCGCCCGCCACCGCGGCGTTCAGACCTGTCTGTCCGGCGCCGCCGCGGCCACCGGAACCAGCGGCGCCACCGGCACCGCCGCTTCCCCCGGTCCCCCACACATCGCTGCCGTTACCCCCGGCACCGCCGTTGCCGCCGACACCACCGGCACCGCCATCGGCACCATCAGCACCCGCGGTAGCACCGTCATCACCAGCGCCACCGTCAGCGCCGGCGCCACCGTTGCCGCCGGCACCACCATCCCCGAACAACGACAACCAACCCGTGCTGCCACCAGCACCGCCATGGCCGCCAGCACCACCGTTGTCGCCGCCAGAGGCCACCCCGGCCGACCCACCGTCACCGCCGGCGCCGCCGCTACCGAGGAACCAGGCGCCCGCCCCGCCCTTGCCGCCGGCCCCGCCGGACTGACCGTCACCGCCGGCGCCACCGGCACCGCCCACACTGCTAAACGCCAACAATCCCGCGCTGCCACCCTCGCCGCCGGCACCGCCCGTGGTGACCCCGGCACCCCCGACACCGCCCGCACCGCCACGGCCGGACAGTGACCAGAAACCGGTGTCGCCGCCAGCACCGCCAGCACCCCCGGCACCGATGATCGCCACCCCGCCAGCGCCACCGTTGCCGCCGTTGCCCTCGAACAACCCGCCCCGGCCACCGTTGCCGCCAGCCCCGCCGGCGACCCCGTCACCACCATCTCCGCCGTCACCGAACCAGCCCGCCGACCCGCCGTTGCCGCCGTTGAAACCATCCCCACCGCTACCGAAAATGCCGCCATTACCGCCATGACAGGCGGTGACGCCCGTGCACGTCTCAGCAGTCCAGCTATAGCCGTTACCGATCAAGATCCCGCCATCAGGATGCTCAGCAGTGCCATTGCCGAACAACCACACCGACTGACCCACCCCGGCCGAGGTGGCCGTGGCAGCTTCAGCACCGGCCGCCGGTGCGTCCGCGCCGAGTTCGCGGCGCGCCACCGCCGCAGTGGCCCACATGAACGGTGCTGCCGCCGGATCTGCTGGAGTCTTGTCCGACGCCCCGCTATCGCCCCCGCCGAACCACGCGGTCAGCAACGAGTTCAACCAACTCGAGGACGTCGACGGCTGCACAGCCCCAGCAGCAACATCCGGGGCGGGCACCGTCACCGACACGACGTCATCAACCGGCCCGGTGGACACACCACCCTCAGCGCCCTCCGACCCCGCCGACGACACACCCGCACCGGCGACTGGTCCCTCCACCACCGACTCGGACACCTCAACAACACCTGGCTCGGACGCCTCGGACACAACCCCGGAACCCGACGGCTCGGACATATCCGCACCCGAACCTGAACCCGAACCCCCGCCGTCGGCGGCGTAGTCAGAGCTCGAACCCCCACCGGCGGCGCCATCATCGACGCCCGCGTCAGCAGCTGAACCCGAATCGGCATCGGTATCGGTATCCACAGCCCCGCTGGCAGCCGAACCCGACCCAGCGTCGGCATCCTCATCAGCACCGGAACCAGCCCCGGCAACGGCATCTGCCTCCGCCTCGACCTCGGATTCCGTCTCGGTCTCGGCCTCTGTCTCCGCGGGTGCCTCCGCCACGGAGTCGGCGCCCGCGTCAGAATCCGACGTCGCCGCATCCGCGCCCGCAGCGCCGTCTGACTCTGAGGAGTCAGCCGCTGCATCTGCAGAAACCGCGCTCGACGAGGAACCCGAACCAGTCGAACCACCCGAACCGGTGGCATCGGCGAAAGCCACGCCTGGCACGGACGACACCGCCGCCCCCACGCCGAGCATGACCGCCAACGCGCCCACTCGCCCGACGTAACTGGCAACTCGCCATCCGGGCGCTTCGGAAAGGTACATGCCGCGACCCACAGAGCCAGGAGAGGTCCGGCGCAAGCCAGCCGGGCGATGAGAACGCCGATCTACCGGACCCGTCTCCGTAGCACGTAGTGAGGTCATGTCGCCCTTTCGCTGCCAGGAATTGTGAGCACGCCCGGGCTATTATCCAGACTGCGCTGCCCCGGATGGCGACTTTGCGCGAAGTTCGCTCCAGCAACATCGGAGATTCCATCCCCGAAAGTAATCTCGTTATGCGACAACGACTGTCAAGCCAGATTTACGCTCGGTTGAAGGACCCCTGGGCCCTCATCTCTCCATGATGCCGCTCGGGACGCTGAGCGCCCCGCCAACGGCACGGGAGGAGCGTTATTCCGCAGAACAGATGACCGGCGGACAGCCGCCGCCGGAATCTGCGCTTCCCGTGCTACCGCCACTGGAGGAGCTCCCGCCGGACCCGCTTTCAGGGCTCGGCCCGCTGGAACTCGGTGCACCGCCGGAACTGGAGCTGGAACCCGAACCGGCGCCGGAACCACCGGAATCACTCGACAACCCCGGCGTCCCAGTGCTCCCAGAAACACTCCCAGAACCTTCAGTCCCGGTCGCACTGCTGCCGGTGGAACCCGTGGGGTATTCGGGACCGGGGCTCGATCCGCTGGAACTCGACGCGCCAGAGCCACCCGGGCCGGAGCCAGATCCACCCGAACCGCTGGAGCTCGAACCGCCAGAGCCCGAATCCCCAGAACCCGAGCCGTCAGAGCTCGAACCCGAGCTGCCTGCGCTGGAACCCGAACCGGCGGACTCGGAGGAATCCCCCGAGCCGGCACCGGAATCACTACCAGTTTCCTGGGGTTGTTGCGGCTCCTGTGGGAGCTGAGGCGTCTGCGGGAACTGCTCGTTTTGCGACTGGTTCGAAGGAAATAGCCAGCTGTCGTTCGGTGGCGTCCATTGCGTCCAGTCGGGCCACTGCCACTGCGGTTGCGGCGGCACGATCACCGGTGGCGGCACCACCGCCGGAGGGGCGACCACCGGAGGGGCGACTGCCGGAGGTGGCGCCGCAGGCGCAGGAGGCGGTGCGGCCGGCGCGGGAGCCTCGACGAAAACCGTCCGCGGCGTCTGCACCGGAGCCTGCCGAACAACAGGTATCGGCGGTTCGATGATTTCGGGAGGCAGGGGGGCGGTCGGCTGCCGAGCCTCCCGGACCGGCGTCGGAACCTGCTTGCTGGGAACGATGACTCCCTCGGCCGGGCTGGGCCGTTGATCGACGGTCGGCCTGATGTTTACTGCCAACGAGATCGCAAGCGTCACAACGCCAACGACGAAGACAGCGGTGAGTGCGCTACCGACCAGAAGGAACGGTTTGCGCTCCTCCTCGACCGTCCGGGCCTGGGTCTGGGCGTACTCGTCGACGGCATCGTCCGCGGTCTCGACGGTCGCCGGAGCCATTTGGGTATCGGCACGGGCCAGACCGGCACACTCGGGCCCGACGTTGCTGCGGTCGGGGTCCTTGGAATAGGCCAGACCGACGGTGGACGCCTCGAAAACAGGCACCGTCGCCGATGCCAGGGCCGCTCCCCGGGCCAAGGCCAACTCGCCGTCCTCGGGAGCATTAACCGGGAACGGCACGAGCTGCTCGAGGCGTGCCTTCACTGGGCCGACCTCGACGCCGGCGCCGACGACGAACAAGCCTTGCGGTGGCGGATGCTGAGCGGCGGCGGCATCGGTCACCTCGGTCAGCACGGCTACCGCGTCGGCACTGTGCAGCGTCCGACTGAGCACGTGGGCCACTGAGCCGCTGTCGGTCTGCACGACTGACAACGTCGCGGTGTCACGATCGAGGAACAGCAGCGCAGTGGTGTCGTAGCCGACAGCTCGACCGACAGCCTGCGCGAGCGCGGCGGCAGCGCGCCCCTCCGATACGAGCATGACGTCGTCGATGCCATCGGCGGCCAACGCATCGCGCAGCGCCGACGCTTCGGTGTGGTTGCTCCAGCTCACACCGATCGACGTAAGGCGATGGCCTCCCGCCTTGGCGCTTTCCCGGGTACCCAGTATCGCCGAGACGACCTGGTCGGCAACATTTGCTGATCCCTCCACCGAGGGGACCTCGAACACATCGTGATCGACGGTTACACCATCCGCATTTTCGCCTTCGACCAGCACCATGCGGACGGTCACGGGCGCCATAGACACGCCTAGTGCGATGTCCACAAGTCCCTCCACACTTGTTTGCTGTAGCCTCTCGGCGCACCTACTCGTTCAGTCACGACAAGCCGCCGACTAGATGTTTCATCGCACCCAGACGGCGCGCCGTTACACCGGCCGGCATTAGCTGGGCGGCCTTGCGATGCGCCGCTCGGGCGGCGGCCGCACCCCGGCTCAGCGCGATTTGATGAAGTTCACGTATGAACGCGACGGAGTGGGGCCCCGCTGCCCCTGGTACTTCGAGCCGGCCTCGGTGCTTCCGTAGGGATGGACGGCGGGGCTGGTCAGCCGCAGCAGGCAGAGCTGGCCTATTTTCATTCCGGGCCACAGCGTTATCGGCAGGTTCGCGACGTTGGACAACTCGAGGGTGATGTGCCCGCAGAATCCCGGATCGATGAATCCGGCCGTCGAATGGGTGAGCAGCCCGAGCCTGCCCAACGAGGACTTACCCTCTAACCGTCCGGCCAGATCGTCGGGCAGCGTGCACCGCTCCAATGTCGCACCCAGCACGAACTCGCCCGGATGCAGCACGAACGGCTCATCCACCTTGGGCTCGACCAGCGTCGTCAGGTCATCCTGGCGCTGGGCGGGGTCGATGTGCGTGTACCGGGTGTTGTTGAAGACCCGGAACAGGTTGTCGAGCCGCACGTCGACACTGGACGGTTGGATCAGGGTGTCCTCGAAGGGGTCGACACCGAGCCTTCCAGCCTGGATCTCGGCGCGAATATCGCGGTCGGAAAGCAGCACCGCACGAGCGTAGCCGCCGCCCCGCGCACCGGGGGCAGATGGTGCGCATCGAAAACCGTGCATCTGCCGGTGTAAGCCTCCGAGGCCGAAAGCGCCGACCTAGCTCAAGGGCAGGACGCCGGTATACCACGCTGAGTTCGTGAAGATGTGCCCGCGGTGGGCTTGACCGCGAAACGGCCATGGCGCTCAGCATTCAATGAAATTGACCGGGACGTTGACGGCGAGCCCGCCGGCGGCGGTCTCCTTGTACTTGAAGCTCATATCTCTGCCGGTGGCTCTCATGGTTTCGATGACTTGGTCGAGGCTGACCCGGTGGATGCCGTCGCCCCGTAATGCCATACGAGCGGCGTTGATCGCCTTGCCGGCAGAGATGGCGTTGCGCTCGATGCACGGGATCTGGACCAGCCCGCCGATCGGGTCGCAGGTCAGGCCCAGGCTGTGCTCCATCGCGATTTCGGCGGCGTTCTCGACCTGTTGCGGTGTTCCACCGAGGATCTCGACCAGCCCACCGGCGGCCATCGAGGCTGCCGACCCGACCTCGCCCTGACAACCGACCTCGGCGCCGGAAATCGAGGCGCGCTCTTTGTACAGCGAACCGATGGCACCGGCGGTCAGCAGGAAACGAATGGTGGCGTCGTCCGGATCGCCGCGCCCCGCAGCGGTGTAGTGCAGCGCATAGTGAAGTACCGCGGGGACGATTCCCGCGGCCCCGTTGGTAGGTGCGGTGACAATGCGGCCGCCCGACGCATTCTCCTCGTTCACCGCCAGCGCGACCAGGTTCACCCAGTCCCCGGCATACGCGGGGTCCCGCTCGGGATCCTCCCTGGTCAGATTCTCGTACCAGGTTTGGGCGCGGCGGCGTACCCGCAGCCTGCCCGGGAGGTAGCCGCTACGAGTGATTCCGCGTTGCTCGCACGCGGCCATCACGTCGCGGATGTGCAGCAAGCGGGCGCGCACATCGTCTGCCGTACGCGTCTCGCATTCGTGTGCGAGCATCACCGCGCTGATCGGAAGCCGGTGCCGCGCAGTCAGCTCGAGAAGTTGGTGCGCGGACTCGAACGACCAGCCACCCGCCGCCGACGCGGTTTCCTCCACCGGATCCGACTCGGTGACGACGAAGCCGCCGCCCACCGAGAAATAGGTTTCGGAATGCAGATCCGACCCGGCCTCCGACACCGCGGTCAAGGCCAACGCGTTTGGGTGAAACGGCAGGACGGTTCGCGGGTGCAGCTTCATATCGCCCTCGGCGAGGGGGACCTCGACCGTGCCTGCGAGTCGAATGATGCCCTCGGCGCGCATCTCGGCGAGGCGGCGGTCCTTTTCGTCGGTATCGATGGACTCGGGCCGAAACCCCTCCAGTCCGAGCAGGATCGCCGGCATGGTCCCGTGACCGGCTCCGGTGGCCGCCAGCGACCCGTACACATCGACGCGGAGCGTGCCGACGTCCTCGATCACACCGAGCTGCACCACTTCTGCGGCGAACCTTGCCGCGGCGCGCATCGGTCCGACGGTGTGGGAACTCGACGGCCCGATTCCGACGGAGAACAGATCGAACACACTGACGGTCACAGCTATCGGTCCGGTCGGCGAAGATACTTACCAGACGGAGCACGGTTCGTGCCGGCACCCGGCGGGGCCGGTTTGATGCAGGCGTTGTCCCCAGGCACCATCATTCTTTTCATGAAACACCCGACGTGGCCCGATTCAGGGGGTTTCATCTTCTATAAACGATCCTGTTTCGAGGTCGCCCTCGGCGTACCCAACGTCGGGCAGCCTTGAGCGGCTAGTCTGACCGTGAACACGTGACCGCCGCGGGAGTCTGGGCAACCGGTCTGAGAAGGTGCCATAAAGCGTCACCGACCGCATGACCGTCCGGGTAATGCCGGGCAGGGAGCGACCATCGATGAGCGTGCTGTTCACGCTATGGGGTTACGGCGTCACCGTCATTGAGAGCCTCTCGGTGATCGCCGCCGTCCTCGGAGTCAGCCTGAGCATCGTCGGGACCAGGTGGGCCTGGCCGTTCTACTTCGTGTCCAGCCTGCTCTACGGCTGGCTGTTCATTCAGGTCAACCTGTTCGCCTCTGCAAGCATGCAGCTGATCTTCGTGGCGGCGGCGATCTGGGGCTGGTTCTCCTGGGGCCGCGAGGGGGTCAGGACGCCAGGACGGCTCACCGCGGTGCAGCGCGGGGTCGGCGCCATCGGGTGCCTGGTGCTGTGGTCACTGGTGGCGCCGCTGCTGAATGCCGTGGGCGGGGCGGCCAGCTTTGGGGATGCCTTCATGGTGGTCGGATCGCTGGCCGCTCAGATCTTGATGGTGGGCCAGAAGATCGAGACCTGGCCGGTGTGGATCGCGGTGAACACCGTCGGTGCGGTGCTCTACGCCACCCAGGCCTTGTACTTCACCTCGCTGTTCTACGGGGTTCTGATCCTGATGGCGGTCACCGGTTGGCGAGCCTGGCGCTCACGAGTGACGGGCCACGACGTAGCGTCGCCAGCGCCTGTCCATGGCTGAGACCGCGCGCGCCGGCCTGATCTCGGTTGTGGGCGGGGAATCGACCGGTAAGTCCACGTTGGCCGCTGCGCTTGGGCAGCGGCTTGGGGGCATTGTCGTTTCCGAGGTGCTACGTGCCTGGGTTGACCAGCACCAGGGGCGGGTCCCCCAGCCCCATGAGCAGGCGGAGGTCATGAGTGCACATCGCGAATCGGAGGTCGCTGCGCTGCGCCGGGCGGACTGCACCGCGTCGCGTTGGGTCATATCCGACAGCGGTCCACTCATGACGGCGGTGTACAGCCTGCAGTACTACAACGATTCCTCCCTGCTGCCCACGGCTCTGGAATGGACGGCACACAGCGACGCGGTCGTTTGGTGTCAGGACGACTTCCCCTGGCAGCCAGACCCGCAGCGGGACGGGTCCCAAGCCCGCACCACCACCCAGCGAATCCTCTCGGCGATCTTCGCTGAACACCCGGCGTTACCAGTCAGGGTCGTTCACGGCTCACTCGAGGAGCGCATCGCGGCCGTTGAGACATCGGTGGAGCGGGCTATCGAGGGTGAACCTCGCTAAGCGTCGGCGAACCCACAGTTGTCGGATGCGGCCGAACCTGCACTGCCCACCCGCCGGACGTTGTCGGCGGTGACCGCCCGGATCACCGCAGCGGCCGCAGCACGGTTGGCATGCCGTCGATCGGCACAGGCATACCGGCATAGTCGTAGCGCGGCCGGTAGCCCGGGTGCGGCAGCTCCAAGCGATAGCGACGCAGTAGCCGGTGCATCACGGTCTTGATCTCCAGCTGGCCGAACACCATGCCGATGCACTTGTGGGCACCACCCCCGAAGGGGGCGAACGCATAGCGATGCCTCTTGTGTTCGGA
Organism: Actinomycetes bacterium; assembly: GCA_022601135.1. GTDB lineage: Bacteria > Actinomycetota > Actinomycetes > Mycobacteriales > Mycobacteriaceae > Mycobacterium. Next base: position 129,653 of record JAHZJB010000126.1, read on the forward strand.
CCGCGGCTCGGCGAACCGGTCCGGGTCGAACTCTTCGGGGTTGGTCCACAGTTCCGGCAAGCGGTGATTCAGCCCGGGCCAGATGTTGACGTTGGTTCCAGCCGGAATGAAGTAGCCCAACAGCTCGGTGTCACGGACAGTGCGGCGAATGTTGAACGGCAGCGGAGTCACCATCCGCAGTGATTCGTTGATCACCAGGTCGAGAGCTTCAAGCTTATCCAGCGCCTCGATGTCCAGGGGCCCGTCGCCCAGTCGGGCTGATTCGTCACGGCAGCGTTCCTGCCACTCCGGGTTGGCGGCCAGGTGGTGGGACATCGTGGTCAAGGTCGAGGTCGAGGTGTCATGAGCAGCCATCATCAGGAAAATCATGTGGTTGACGATGTCCTCATCGGTGAAGCTGTTGCCGTCGTCGTCGGTGGTATGGCATAGCACGGTCAGCATGTCGGTACCCTCGGCGCCGCGACGCTCTTTCACCCGCTCCGCGAAATAGGCCTCCAACAGCTTGCGGGCCTGCTGGCCGCGCCACCACTTGAAGGGCGGAACTCCTTTGCGGATGATTGCGCCGCCGGCCCGCGTGGTCGTGGTGAACGCGCGGTTGACGGAGGTAACCAGATCGTGGTCGGTTCCCGGGTCGTGACCCATGAAGACCAGAGACGCTATGTCCAGCGTCAATTCCTTGGCCGCTGGGTGGAACAGGAAACGCGGATCGTCGGTCGCCCAGTCGTTGGCGACCACCTGCGAGGCCACCCGATCGATGTGCTCGACGTAGCCGGATAGTCGGGTGCGGGTGAACGCCTCTTGCATGATCCGGCGGTGGTGCATGTGCTCGTCGAAATCGAGCAGCATCAGGCCGCGGTTGAAGAACGAACGGATCAGCGGGTGCCAACCCTTCTGGGAGAAGTCCTTTTTCTTGTTGGAGAAGACGACCTGGGTCGCGTCGGGTCCCAGCGCGATGACGGCGGGCACCGCCGGTGTGTAGGCGTAGTGGATCGGACCGTACTGCCGATAAACCTGCATCAGATAGTCGGGCCCGCCGCGAAAAGTTTCGACCATGTGGCCGATCACCGGCAGGCCGGAGTCGCCCATGACGGTCTTGAGCCCACTGCCCGCAGGCGGTTCGGCCAGTGCGAACTGCGGCCATTCCCGATGCCGCAGAAGGTCTTCGAGAACACCCATCCCGGGGATGGTGTTCATCGTTGGAGTCAGCCGACGGCGTGCCTGCTCTATCAAGTAGTGCGAAGTGCTGATCGTGGCCATAGACGCTCCTCGGCAACGCGGCATGTGACCGATATCACAGGTAGCAACATCATCACCGGCAACGTTGACACATGTCAAGTTTCATTCCTGCAAAGACTGGCGCTTTCGACCGGGACTATCCGGTAGGCCCAACTGGCCTATCCCGCAACGGTGCTGCACAAGAGCCGCCGCGTCGTCTGGGTATCCGAGCCGATCTGCAACCAGCGATTGCAGCTTTCAGCCTTGAGTGACCGATTGTCCCGGATCCGCTTCTTGGGCGTCGCACTTCCTCGACGGGCTATCGACGACTCCGAAACCGTATGCGTGCCCGAGCTTCTGACGGAAGTTCACGGACGGATTCAATCCTCTGGAGGTGACCCCATAAGTTTGAGCAACGCCGCCGCTCCAATCTTGACCCCGAGCGGGATGGCATCCAGGTCGACCTGGTAGTCGGGGTTGTGATTCGAATAGGGCACCTGCATACCTTGCTCCTGAGCCCGCTGAAAGTGCTCCGGTTTTGCGGTGCCGACATACACGAAGAGATAACGACTCTTCTCGTTGTCGAGGACGAGGTGGTGAAAATCCTCCGAACCCATCAACTTCGGGATCTCAACAAGAACAGCATGTTCACCGAGAACTCCTTTGAGCGCAGGGGCGATCGATGCAGCCAGCTCTGAGTCGTTCGACAGGACCGACGAGCCACCTTTCACTGTGGTCGTGGGGAAGCTGGATTCGGGCAATCCGAACGCCGCGGCGATGGACCGGTTGATGCGGTCGATCGCGGTAAGCATCAGCTCCCGGTCCTTGGGGTCGTACCACCGAAGGTTGATTTTCACCAATGCGGAATCCGGAATCACGTTGTTGTCATTGCCCGCTTGCACGGAACCCACTGTCAACACCGCCGCGTGGAGCGGATCCACACCCCGACTGACAATGAACTGATACTGAACGACCGCTGAGCACGCCATCAGAACCGGATCTTTGGCGAGATGTGGCGAGGATCCGTGGCCACCGATGCCGTGGAAAGTGACATCGAGTTGGTCGGTGCCGGCATTGGTGGGCCCGGCGTTGCATGTTGCCAGTCCCGTCGGGAGTGGCATGGTGTGCAGACCGATGAGGCAGTCCGGTTCTGGCACGCCGCTCTCATAAAGACCGTCACGCACCATCGCCTTCGCCCCCGAAATCAGCTCTTCGGCTGGTTGCCCGACAAGGATGAGCGTGCCGCGCCAATCGGACATATTCTCCGCCATCACCTTGGCAATGCCGATGAGCCAAGTTGTATGCGCATCGTGCCCACACACGTGGGCTACCGGCACTTCTTCTTCGTGTCCATCGGCTGTCGTGCGCCTGACGGTCTTCGTGCTCGCATAGGGCAGCCCGGTCGTTTCCCTAACCGCGTTGGCGTCCATATCAGCCCGGTACATGACAATCGGGCCGGCGCCGTTCTCAAGGACCCCCACCACGCCGGTCCTGCCGATACCGGTCTTGACGTCGTAACCGAGCCTTGCAAGTTCCTTCTCGACGATCGCCGCTGTTCGGATTTCCATGAACCCCAATTCCGGGTTCTGATGAATGTCCTTGAAAATATCCACCAACCGCTCGGCGTCGGCATCGATAGCGCCCTGCAGTCGTGCGCTCATCTCAACTCCCTGGTAGTCGGACATCGGATTCATGTTCGCAGTCCCAGTCCCGCACCGTGGCACTTCGCGTCCCCGAGTAACGGCCCGCACACATGCCAGGCCACATCTCACCGCGGTTTCTCGGCCAGCCTGTTCGGCCGTTGCGGCGTCGATAGCGGGCCTGCCGACCGGAATCTCGGTACCGGGTCCGGAAGGCAGCAACGCACGATTGCAGCCGTCTGTGGCCGGACCGCGGGCAGACGGCGCACTTCGATGGCCACCGCGCCTATGAGACCTAGCCATACCCGCCGGGTGTTAGCCTCTATGGCACCCAAAAGTGCCGATGTAGTTCAATGGCAGAACATCAGCTTCCCAAGCTGAATACGCGGGTTCGATTCCCGTCATCGGCTCCACTGTGACCAGCGCGAACGCTGTTCGATCTGTTCGATTCCGGGCACCGCTGTCACGGCGATGTCACAACCCGATTGAAAGTGTCCCCCGCAGCCTTCAATGCGTCGGGTTGAGAGTGGGTGTACAGCTTCATAGTGAAGCTGGCGTCCGAGTGCCCGATCCACGCGGCGATGACTGCCGGGGCGACGCCATCAAGCGCCAGTTGGGTCGCTGCAGTGTGCCGAGCGCCGTGCAGTTTCAGGTGACGTAACCCGGCCCGCTTCACCGCGACCGCCCAATGCCGATAGACCACCGGCGGCGCGTACGGCTGGCCCGCCTCGTTGGCGACGACGTAGTCGAACGGCCCGCCGTCCGCGCCAAGTCGCAGCTTCTCTGCGGACTGCCTACGGCGTGCCGCGCGGAGCACGTCGGCGATCCGATCCGGTAGCGGCAGCACCCGCCGCGACGCCATCGACTTCGGGTCATTCTCAACGACTCGACCCCCGGCCGAAACGCGGTTGTTCGCAATGGTGATCGTCTTCGCCTGGAAGTCAACGTCACGCCAGCGAAGGCCGGCGATCTCGCCTCGCCTCAATCCGACGAGCGCCAGCTCGTAGGCGTGGGCCAACCTGTCGCGCGCGAAGCTGGCACGCAGCTGGTCGACCTCGGCGACGCTGTAGGTGTCAACATCCTTATGCGCGCTCGGCACGGACTTGACCAGGTCGGCCGGATTCCTCGCCAGTAGCCCTTGGCGCACCGCGTCCGCGAACAGTCCAGTGATCGCCTGCAAGCACTTGTTGACGCTGGCTGGTGACCACGGCTTGCGCGTGCGACCTTTGGCGGTCTTGGTGCCGCCCTTGGCTAGATCATGAATCAACGCATCGACGTCGGCCTTGGTGATCCTCTGCGCCGGAACATCGCCGAATCGGTCCTTCATCGGCCCGAGGTCGTAGGTGAGCTTGTCGAGTGCGGTGTCGCGCAGGTCATGGCGACCCGTCAGGTAGTTGTCGATCAACTCGCCGACAGTCAGAGTGTGCCTCGGTACGAACACGTCCTTATCGGCCGCGTCGCTGATCTCGTTGAGCGCACGGCGCGCTTCTTTCTCTGTCGAGTAGCGACGGCGTACCTGGCGACGTTTCCCAGTCTGTGGATCAAGGCCCGCTTCGCACGTAAGTTGGTATCGCACAACGGCTTTGCCGGTCTTCCGGTCCAGTACGTCAATCTTTTTGATCTGCGGCGGTAGTTGTTGTCTCGTCACTTTTCCACCCCTCGTGATCGTAGGTATTGCCGCGAACGCTCTTGGCGTTCCTCCCAGGCTCCCCAAAGCCGGTCCTGGTCGTTCTTCATGCTGTGTCGCACGCGCGCGATTAACGTCTCGTCGTGTTGCATCAGGCGGCGTGTCTGTTCTGCCTCGGCTTCCGAAATGCCATCGCGCGCAACCTGGCTACGTTGTGCGGCGACTCGCTTCTCTGTCTCCAACGCCAGCGCATCCGATTGGACAATCGACGCGCCGAGCTTCTGCCGCACTTCTTCATCTTCGATACGCCCGCCGCCCGAGTGCCACATCGACGGCAGATGGCCCGAGAACCACAGCACCGCGTCGCGGCTGTTCTCGCGTTGCCCCGGCAGCGTCTCGACCTCGGCGGGAAACGACACTGAGAATGCCGGTTCACCGCCGCTATCGCTCCCGGTCTTGAAATCGTGAGCAGTGGGGATGTCGACCCTGGCGTCGTATCCCTCGGGGAATCCCGGATATAGCAGGAGAACGGGCGGCATCTCCAACGCCTTCGCCAAGACGATCAACTCCGCAACGTCGACTTTGCCGGCCCGCTTGTTGCCTTCGATCTTTGAAATCGCGACGCGCGTAATGGGATAGCCGAGGTCGGCGGTCCGTTGGGCCAGTTGTTGCGCAGTCAAGCCCAGCGCGTTGCGCCGTGTCTGCACGGCCTGGCCAAGTCTCGCCGCGAGGTCGAGTTCCCACGCTTTCACGACAGGGTCAATGTTCGGCATTGCGACATACTCCCACAGATTCACTGGCGTCTCGGAACGTCCGTGTATGCTTCCGCCATAGCTCCATAACGCACACGATAGCTCAATCTGTGTCGCATTCCAGAACAAGGGAGACAGGCAATGGCGGAGGAAGCACCCGAGCGCGTGGCCAGACTGCACAACATCGAATCGGTCATGGACCGCCTCGGCGTCGGCAGATCGACGGTATTCGCGCTCATGGCCAGCGGGCAGCTGCGCAGCTGCAAAGTCGGGCGGCGTCGCCTGATACCCGAGTCCGCAATCAGCGACTTCATCAACAGCCTGGAATCGACCGGCGGGGATGCAGCTTGATCGGCCAGCCGCACCGCGACCAGGCGGCCCGAGACGCAATCGACGACCTCGGGCTGATCGACGACGACACCGCCGCGCTCTCGGTGTACTGCCCGCTGTGCCTCGCGCGCCCCGGCGATCCCTGCGAGGACGTCCGCCTCGGATGGATCACCACCCGCCAGACACCGCACGACATCCGCATCAGGGCGGCCGACGAGGTGGCCCGTGGGTGAAGCCTTCGACCGCGTCTGCGCCGCATTCCAAACCAACGGCCTGACCGTCATCCACCGAGGCGACGGCCACGCCTGCGCCCAGGCCCCCGGCCACTCCGCCGCCGACCGATCCGTGTCCATCCGCGCAATCGACGGCATGGTGCTCATGTACTGCCACGCAGGCGAACACCTCGACGACGTCCTGACCGCCATCGGCCTGACCAAGGCCGACCTGTTCGACGACCCGAAGGGCATCCGCTACACCTACCCCGATGGCCGGATCGTGCTGCGCACACCCGACAAACGATTCAGCCAGACCGGCAACACCAAAGGCAAAGCCCTCTACCGCGCCGACCGCGTCACCGACAGCCAAACCGTCTACGTCGCCGAAGGTGAAAAAGACTGCGCTGCAATTGAATCCATCGGCGGCACCGCAGTGTGCTCGGCGATGGGCGCAGGGAAGGCCGGCCGCGCCGACTGGACACCCCTGCACGGCAAGGACGTCATCATCGTGGCCGACAAGGACGCCCCCGGCTACCGCCACGCCCAGGCCGTCGCCGACGCCCTGACCGGCAAGGCCAACGTCCACATCGTCGAGGCCGCCATCGGCAAGGACGCCGCCGACCACATCGCCGCCGGGAAGACCCTCGACCAACTGGTGTCCCTCAGTGATGGAGCGCCGCGACTGTGGCGGGCCACCGACCTCAAACCCGCCGCGCAAGCCCGCTGGCTGGCCAAGGGCCGATTACCGCTGGCGTCGATCAGTCTGCTGGTCGGCGACGAGGGCATCGGCAAGTCGCTGCTGTGGGTGTGGATCGTCGCCGCCGTCACCACCGGGAAACCGTTGCCCGAGTTCGGTATCCCCGAAGGCGAACCCCAGCACGTCATCCTGGTCTGCACCGAGGACGACTGGGCCACCACCGTGCGGCCACGCCTGGAAGTCGCCGGGGCCGACCTCGGCATGGTGCAAGTCATCTGCGAGGAGGAGGACGGCAGCGGATCGCCGGTATTCCCGCGCGACATGTACCTGATCGCCAACGCCGAACCCACCCCGGCCCTCGTCGTGGTCGACGCCTGGCTCGACACCGTGCCGCCCGGTCTGTCCGTCCGCGACCCCCAGCAGGCCCGCCAAGCACTGCACCCGTGGCGCGAGCTGGCCACCGGCACCGACGCCGCCGTGCTGCTGCTGTGCCACACCAACCGTGTCGCCTCGGCCAATGCCCGCGACCGCTACGGCGCGACCGGCGAGCTGCGCAAGAAAGCCCGCATGACGCTGTACGCCCAGGCCGACGACGATGGCCGCCTGGTCGTCGACCCCGAGAAGATGAACACCGCCGCGCCGATCCCGGCCTCGACGTTCACCATCACCTCAGTTCAGCACTTCCCACCCTCCGAGGACAGCGACGGCACCGTGCCGCTACTGGCCTATGCCGGGGAGTCCGAACGCACGGCCCGCGAGCACATCGCCGACGCCTACGACACCGAGCGCGGCACCGACTCCCAGGACCGCGCCGACGCCGAACGCTGGCTCCGCGACTACCTCTCCCAGGAGGGTCCGCGCGCCCGATCCGCCGACGCCAAGCGCGAGGCCGCCAAGGCTGGCATCAGTGACAAGGTGCTGCGCCGCGCCCGCACCCGCCTCGGCGTCACGATCAGCTACGAGGGGATGCCAGCAACGTCGGTGTGGTCACTTCCCGAGCAGATCACCGAGGACGCGCCCGACAGTGGTGCCCACACCCCCGTATTTGAGGGCACAACAGACGCAACAGGCGACAGCGACCCCGTTACCGCAGGTCAGGACAGATATGCCCTGTTGTGCCCACCCGGGGCCGAAGGGCACAACAGGGCAAACCAAGCGCCACCAGCACAAACACCTTTGTTCGGTGCAGTTGTGCCCACGAACAGCCAGACACGCCCACCACGGGCACAACAGTCCGCACCCGGTGGACTCACGCCCTCGACACCGGGCCAGACCGACCGGGTCCAGCAAATCATTGCCAAGGCCAACAAGTACCCCCGCTGCACCGTCTGCGATCAGCCGGTGATGGCAGGCCAAGGTGACCGCCACCTCTCATGCATCGAAGGAGGACGCACCGCAAAATGACCAGCCCCACCGCAGGCGACCAGCGCCGCGCCACCGCCCTCACCGTCTGGTACGGACACCTCGACCTCGACGGCGTCAACTCTGTCCTACAGGAGGCCGCCGAACTCGACCGAGTCCGACAACTCGTCATCGGCATCCTCGACCTGCACGCCCACGTCATACCGATCCTGCTCACCGACGATGGCCTCGCCTGCCTGTCCCAGATGGTCTACAGCCTGTCCGAGGGCCGAGAGGGCGACGACCCCGATTGCGCCCGCTCCGCGCGGCTCATCATCGCCCACGCCGACCGCGACCTCGACGCCTACAAAGCCGTGCTGCAAGAGGCCGCCGACGCCGACCGCGTAACCGAGACCATCGTCGGCATCCTCGGCACCTTCCGCGCGTTCGTCCCGCTGCTCTACTCCGAACTGGGCCTCGCCGTCCTACAGCGCAGCATCCTCGACTGGGCAGCACGCGAGGACGACGCATCATGACCCTGACCGCCTGCCTCGACTGTGGAGAACCGAGCACCGGACCCCGCTGCACCGAGCACACCCTCGACGACAAGCCCACCGCCCACGCACGCGGCTACGACGCCGCCTGGACCCGACTGTCCAAGCGCGCCCGACGATTGCAACCGTTCTGCACCGACTGCGGCAGCACCGAGGACTTGCAGACCGACCACACACCCGAAGCGTGGGCACGCAAGGCCGCTGGCAAACCGATCCGGCTGGCCGACGTCGAGGTCGTCTGCGGACCCTGCAACCGCGCACGCGGCGCGGCACGCGGCCACACAGCCACCAGGGGGGATGCCCCGGCCGCCTGCCTGCCAGACCCCGGCGGTAGGCAAAGTTTGAGAGTGAGATCGGCGTGAAGTCGGGCGCAAAGGGCACCATCACCGCCGACCCGCTGGCGTTCACCCGGTGGCCGGCGGATCGCGCCAAGCGCCGCGAGCGGTTCATCGGCGAGTATCTGGTGACGCCGCGCGGTCATGGTGCGGGAGAACCGTTCAAGCTGCGGCCGTTTCAGCGCGAGATCATCCGTGGATCGTTCGCGCCGCGCATCCGCTCGGCGGTCGTGTCGATTCCACGCGCCAACGGCAAGACGATGCTGGCCGCCGCGCTCGGTATCGCCGAGATGTTCGTCGGTGCCTCATCCGCCGAGGTTCTGGTCGTCGCCTCGGATCAACGTCAGGCCAACATCACGTTGCGCTACGCCCGCCGCATGGTGGAGCTGAATCCTGTTCTCGCCGAGCGGGTGCAGGTCTACGCCGACCGGCTGTATCTGCCCGAGAACGACGCCACCCTGTTGCCGTTGCCCGCCGAACCCGGCGCGCTGCACGGTCATGACCCCAGCTTGCAGATCGTCGACGAGCTGCACGTCGTGACCGAGGCCGTGTGGGAGGCCGTGACGTCGGTGGCCGGTAAGCGGCCCGAGTCCCTGACGCTGGCGATCAGCACGCCCGCCAGTTCGCCCGACTCGGTGATGTGGCGGTTGGTGGAGCACGGCCGCCGAGGGGATGACCCCGCGTTCTACTTCCGTGAGTTCGCCGCGCCCGAGGGTTGCGCCGCTGATGACCGCAAGGCGTGGCGGGTCGGCAACCCGGCGTTGGCGTGCCGCGACCCGTTCCTGTCCGAGGACGGCATCGAAGCGGCCCGAAAGACCATCCGCGAACCCGTGTTCCGACAGTTGCGCCTCGGTCAGTGGGTGACCGGCGTCGAGTCGTGGTTGCCATTCGGCGCGTGGGATGCCTGCCGCACCGCCCGCCGCGTGGCCCCGCGTGAGCGTGTCGTCCTGGCCTTCGACGGGTCCGCGTCCGGCGACTCAACGGCCCTGGTCGGTTGCACCCTCGACGGGCACCTCTGGGTCGAGGGCCTGTGGGAGAACCCCGGCGACCCGCGCTGGCGCGTCCCACGCGAACAGGTCGCCGACGCCATCGACGTCGCGTTCGCCCGCTACGACGTCGCCGAGCTGGCGTGCGATCCGTGGGGCTGGCGCAGCGAGATCGAAGCGTGGGCCAAACGGAACGGTGAGCGCCGTGTCTTGGAATGGAACACCGCCCACGCGCAACGCATGGCCCCGGCCACCGACCGGCTGTATCAGGCCGTGGCCACCAAAGCCGTTACCCACGACGGGGATGCCCGCCTGGCCGCGCACATCGCGCACTGCATCGCCAAGCGGACCCCGATGGGTGACTTGGTGTCGAAAGACAAGCGCGGATCGCCGCGCAAGATCGACGCCGCCGTGGCCGCAATCGTGGCCTACGACCGTGCCGCCTGGCACCAGACACGAAACCGCAAGAGAGTAAGGAGCTTTGCATCATGACCCGAGACGAACTGCTGACCGCACTGTTGCAGCGACTCACCGAACCGTCTGCCCGCTACGCCGACCTCGACAGGTATTACACCGGCACGCAACCGCTGGCCTACCTGTCGCCGGAGGCCAAGACCGCGCTGGGCAACCGCTTCGGCGTCATGGCGTCCAACATTCCGAGGCTGGCCGTGACCGCGCTGGCCGAGCGCCTACGGATCACCGGATTCAACGGCGACCCCGAACTGTGGGCCGAATGGGTCCGCAACGACCTCGACCAAACCTCTTGTGTCGCGCACCGCGAGGCCCTGCTGTTGGGCGACAGCTACGTGATCGTGTGGGCCGACCAATTCGGCCGGCCCAAGGTCACCGTCGAGTCGGCGAAACAGGTTGGCGTGCTTACCGATCCCGGCACCCGCCAGATCGTCGCCGCGCTGAAACGCTGGGAGGACAAGACCCGCAAGACCACCGAGGCCGTGCTGTATCTGCCGGATCGGATCGTGCGGTTGCGGGCCAACCAGGTCGGTGCAGTCACCCCGCAAGGGCTGGCCACGCTCGATGAATTGGCCAACCCGCTCGGCGTCGTCCCGGTGGTGAACCTGCGCAACTCCGACCGCATCCTCGGCGACTTCGGAAGCTCGGAAATCGACGACCTCAAGCCACTGGTCGACGCCCTCAACAAGTCCCTGGTCGACATGCTGACCACCTCGGAATACGTTGGCCGACCGCGCCGCTGGGCCACCGGCATCGAACTGACCGAGGAACCCGTCCTCGACGACGACGGCAACGACACCGGGCAGACCACCGAGGTCAACCCGATCCCCGAAGGCGCCCGCGCCATGATCTCGGAGAACGACGCCGCCAAGTTCGGACAGCTCGCCGCCGCCGACCTCGCCGGGTATGAGGCCAGCGTGCGGGTGCTGCTCGGTCAGATCATGGCCGTGTCAACGCTTCCCGCGCACTACGTCGGCGTGTTCACCGACAACCCCGCCAGCGCGGACGCACTGCGCGCCGCCGAGGCCAGCCTGACCGCGCGGGCCGAGGCACGCCAAGCGACGTTCGGACGCGCGTGGGAACAGGTAGCCAAGCTCATGATCGCTGTCCGTGACGGCCGCGACCCGCACATGATCGACGACATTCGCGTGCTGTGGGCCGACGCCGCGACCCGCTCGGTCGCCCAGGAGGCCGACGCCACCGTGAAGCTCTACGCCGCCGGCCTTTTGCCCGCCTCGTATGCGCTGGGCAAGCTCGGCTACTCCGATGACGAGGTCGCCGAGATTCGCGCGGCCCGCGCCCTGGACACCACTGCCCCGGCGACCGGCGTCGAGGCAGTGGCCTAACCCCAACGATCCGAGAGGACAAACACCGACATGACAGTGACCGACACCGACGTGACCACCGAGGCCGCCGACGACGAACCGACCGGCGACGCCGAGGCGACTGCCGCTGACACCGTGACCGAGGACGCCGAGGCCGACGTCGAGGACCAGGACCAGGCCGACGATGAGCGGGGCGACGAGGACGGCGACACATTCCCGCGTGAGGTCGTCGAGAAGCTGCGCCGACAGAACGCCCGCTACCGCGAACGCGCCAAGGCCGCCGATGGCTACGCCCAGCGGTTGCACGCCGAGCTGGTCCGCGCGACCGGGCGACTGGCCGACCCGAGCGACTTGGAGTTCGACGAGGGCCACCTCGACGACCCCGACGCCCTGGCCGCCGCCATCGACGACCTACTCGACCGCAAGCCGCACCTGGCGTCGCGTAAGCCGGTCGGTGACATCGGGCAAGGCGCACGCGGCAACGGCACCGAACAGGTCGGCCTGCTCTCAATCCTCAAAGGGTTGACCTGAGTCGACTAGACTCAATGCTGACGGGCCTGACGCCCACCACGATTGACGTCCCGGCGACGTGTCGAACCCCCACCCCGACACAACGTAAGGACGTCAATCGTGGCCATCGAAGTCACTTCCGGTAATTCCCCTCTCATCCAGTCGCAGGTTGCATCCATGTTGGTGCAGCCGTTGGAGCAGGCGAGCACGTTCCTAGCGGCCGGCCCCGTCGTGCTCGACTCATCCAGCCCGGTCCGGGTGCCCCGGATCGTTAACGGTGTCACCGCCGGATTCGTCGCCGAAGGCGCGCAGATCAGCGACGGCGACGTCGCGTTCGACGAGGTCACCCTGTTGCCCTCGACCCTCAAGGGCCTCAAGGTTCTGGTGAAGCTGTCCAACGAGCTGATCCGCACCAGCGTGGTCGGCCTGGAATCGGTGCTACAGGCCCGCCTCGTCACCGACGTGGCCAACGCCCTCGACGCGGCCCTGTGGGACGGCACCGGATCGTCCAACACCATCAAGGGCATCCTGCGGGCCACCGGCATCGCCACCGGCACGCTGGACCTTGCCGACCCCGACAGCCTGATCGACGGCCTGGCCGCCGCGCAGGGTAACAAGGTCAGCCCGACGCATTGGGTGATGACCCCGGCGAGCTTCGCCGCGATCCGCAAGGTCAAGGTCGGCACCGGAGACGCCCGCTATGTGATGGACCCCAGCACGATCCAGAACGGCACCGACTTCCGCCTGTTGGGCCTGCCGGTCATCATCACCGACAACATCCCGGCCGCGAGCACCAAGGCCCGCGTCGCCCTGGTCGACATGAGCAAGGTGGTCGTCGCCCGCGACGTCAACGCCGAGGTGAAGATCCTCGACCAGACATGGGGCGACTACGACAGCATCGGTATCCGCGTCGTGTCCCGCTGGGATACCGCACTGTTGCAGGCCAAGGCTGTCACGCTGCTGACCGAGGCGTAGGCCATGACCTACCCCAACGGCGTCAACCCGCGCCAAGTCGAGACGCTGATCGACGCGCGCATCTTCAACGTGCAGGCGCAGCGGCACGCGGTCGTCGTCGCGGACGCGGTCATCCCCGTGGTGACCGCGTTCGCGCGGGCCTACACCCGAGGCCGAGGCTTCGACACCGAGACCGGCGAACCCAACAACGAGGTGGCCGCCGTCATCACTGCCGCCTCGGCGCGGTTCGCGTCCAACACCGCGCAGACCTCGACCAGTCGCACCGAGCAAGAGATCACGGTCGAACGCCGGTCATGGTTCACCGGCTGGACCCTGGCCGAGCTGTCGGTCCTCAACCGCTACCGCAAGCGCGCGATGTAGCTCGGTGTCACGACGTTGTCACAAGTCGCAACAACCTCGGTGGACGATGGTGGACTTGCCGGGATGTTCTTCCGCAGGTCATGCCCGACCGCTGGACCCGCTTGGACACCCACGGACCCCACCGCGCCGCTTCCCAAGCTGAATACGCGGGTTCGATTCCCGTCATCGGCTCCACGAAACCGCAGCTCAGTGGCATGTTTGCCGACAGCCCAGCCGGCGATGCGGGCGCAGAGTCAAGAGGCCCGGCGTCGGCCACCAACTGCGTGGTCACCGCTAGATGAAGCCCGTTTGCGATAGGTGTGTATATCAGTGTGTACGGCGCGGTTGAATGTGTATGTGCCCGACGATTTAGCGGAACGCGCCAGGGCGCGGGGATTGAATGTCTCGGCACTCACTCAGGCCGCGATCAGCGCCGAGTTGGAGAGGTCTGGTACCGACGAATGGCTTGACACGTCGGTGGTCGGAAGCACCACCGCGCGGCATGACGACGTGATCGACGCCATTGATGCCTTCTACGTAGAACTCGCCCATAAGGCAGGCCTTGTGTTGCTGACAACAGATCAGCGATTGCCACGTGCTTGGCCCTCGGCCGATGCGATCGCCTAAGCCAAAGCGCCAGAAGAGGTGAACTCGAATGAGGCACCGATGCTGCGATCACGAACGTGCATCTTCCCCTGGATTCGATGGGTGTACATCGGTATCACCGACAGTCGACCGCCTCACCCACCACGTACGAGCAGCTGCAGGTCCGCGGCAGGCCCTTCGAGAAGGCGGGTGAGCGATTCGGCCCGCCAGATCCGCCCCTCGCGCAGCGTGTACAGGCTGATCGTCTTGATCGTAAGCTGGTCGCCGTCTTTCCCCTTCGCCCGCACCAGATGCACGTCAGCTATCCGATCACCCTCGGCAATCACAGATAGGTACTCGAAGTTCACGTCCGCGTATTCGTGCCGGAAGAGATCGATGCGGGAATCAAGTTGCGCTCGGCCAATGGTTGCGTCGTCAATAACCTGCACAAAATCTTCCGTGAAGTAGCGGTTGGTGATCACATGGTGGCCGGAGGAACTTCCTCCACCAGAAGTTGTGTCTGTAGGTGAACGGGCGTGGTGCCGGAAACTCGGATGGCCGCTACGCGTACCTACCTGGCCCGCGTATCGGCCACCACCCCCAGCGTACGTATCGCGTTCAGACGACGCCGACAGAGACGTCATCGCCGCCTGAGAGTTACGCGCGCCGTTTTCGCGGCCACGGCAGCCAGTAGGGGACCTTGCGGGAGTAGGCGTCGAATGCTTCGCCGTAGATGCGCCGGAACCGGGCTTCCTTGAACAGCGGGGCGATCAAGCAGTAGAGGGTGAACGCAACAGCGACAACAAGCTGGTCGGGTGTCCACGTCGGGACGGTCCACAGCGTGAGAGTGAACGCTACGTAGATCGGCTGGCGGGTGAACCGGAACAACCCGGTCACTGGCATCGGCGGATAGGCCGGCTTGCGCCCGCGGAGCAGGGCAACCCACCCCAGGCTGCCTGTTTGCAACCCGAGGCCGGCGTCGGCCATCGACTTGCCGAGCAGCAGCCACGATGCTGCGTACAACGGCGCAACGATCGCCAGTTCCACCCCGCGGGCCTGCCACCAGATCGTCCCGCTGGGTGACCAGAGCGCGAACAGCGCGAAGATCTGGATCGCGGCGATCGTGACATAGGTCGTCGGCGCCAGCGTGGTGCCGGTGCCCGATGGTGCCAGGCGGGCGAGAACCGAACGGCCGCGGCCGGTCAGCAGTAGCGAATGGACCAGCGGGAACTGAACAATGAGGGCGCCGTTGGCCACCCAACTCCACGGGGCGGACAGGCCGCCTAGCGAGCGGCTCATCCCGAAGTACATCGCCACCATCATGGTGCCCACTCCGAGTGCAAAGCACAGATGGCAGACCAGGCCGTAGGACAGGGCGACCAGTTTGCGCCCGCCGCTGGGGCGAACCACTTCGGATGACCTCACTGTCCTTACGCAACTCCCGATTCGTAGACGCCCAGTGTGGCATTGTGCCGACGGTCGCACAACGTAGCCTGATTGTATGAGCTTGATAAGGCGTCTGCCGATGCTGCGATGGTCGGTGCTGCGGACCGCGTTAAGTATCCGCAAGTTCAATACCACGGGGCAGGTCGGCGACGGGCGGGAGGCCGCGGCCGCCGATTACGTGGAGGCTCACGCGCGTCCCGGAGATATTGGCGACGTACTGGCCACCATCGACGAATACGCCTACCGTAAATCCTTTCTGGTCAACGTCGGCGAGGAGAAGGGCCAGCTGCTCGACGCTGCCGTGCGCCGCGCCGATCCGAGACTGGCTCTGGAGCTAGGTACCTATTGTGGTTATGGCGCACTGCGTATCGCCCGCGCCGCCCCATCGGCCCGGGTGTTGTCCCTGGAGTTGTCCGCCGCCAATGCGGAAGTGGCACGTCGGATTTGGGCCCACGCCGGAGTCCAGGACCAAGTCACCTGTGTGGTTGGCACCATCGGCGACGGCCGCACCCTCGATCGGCTGAGCACCGAATACGGATTCGACTCTGGCGCTGTGGATTTCCTCTTCATCGACCATGACAAGGACGCCTACCTCGCCGATCTTCTGGCTATCACCGACCGCGGCTGGCTGCGTCCGGGATCGATCGTCGTCGCCGACAACGTCGGCTTTCCGGGATCTCCAAAGTACCTCGCCTACATGCGCGAACAACAGGCTCGACGGTGGCAGACCCTGGAACACAAGACCCACGTCGAGTATCAGACGCTCATGCCTGACCTGGTCCTGGAGTCCGAGTACCTGGGCACGGGACATCCCCCGCATCCACCTACACAAGACGGGATCACGACCCCCGGCTAACTCTGCTTGGGTCTAACCTGCTCGAACCCCGGGGTACAGACCTACTCGACTCGTTCACGGGGGACCGGAGAGTGTCATACCGCTGCACGAAGTACCTGTCGCAGACCTGCGGATCTAAGCCCGGCGACAGCGAGAGCATTCGACATTAGAGACCGCTCATCTCCTTCTTCGACTGGGGTCATCTCAGTTCCGGATTCTGGACGCAACCCCGAAGCAACACAGGCCAGAAGAGACGGAGCAGACCATGCAAAGGCAGCCGACAGTGATGACTCCCCACCTAGCTGTGAACTGCCGAGTCGTTCCGCCGCGTCAATCCGCGAACTACAAGAAGTTCACCATAAGAAACGAATTCAAGTATGACCTGTTCCGTAGCGATCTTCCAGAGATCCTACGGTTGATCGGGCGCGAGCACGACGAGATCGAAAGGCCTGCACCGACGACGCTGACGCTATTCTTCTACAGCAGCCAGCTCGGCGCCCCCGAGGTCGAGACGCGACTTCGCCTTCGCGCTTACGGACATGTCGACGACCCAACGGCGGTCACTCTTGACGAACTCAAGACGATGAGCTGGCGGATCGAGAAGAAGCACGGGAATATCAAGGAGTGCCTGGGCATTATCACGAAGCTCCCGAAAAGCGTTGCAGCCGATCATGAAGCATGGGACATAGCCGGCACGATTCTCCGTCCGAATCTGCTCAAGGTCACCCAGCGGCGCCACTTCGCCCTCACCCCTAACCACGACGAGTCCCAACGACTGACGGTCGACCTATCGCGTAACGTCTTCAAGTTCTCGGGGCAGCTACAGCACCTGGGCGACATGGGGCCGCGCGTCGAGGTGAAGCTACCCGCAAACAAGCAAGAAGATCTGGTGCCCTTGACAAGTCGATTGCGCAGCGTAGGCCATTGGACGCCCTTCGCCGGACTGGCCAGCTACTTCCAGTTTCTGCTTCGCCATCAGATTCCGGCCGAAACTCACCTGTCGCTGCCCGAGATTGAAGCCAAACACGTCATCTCGTCCGGAAGTGCCCTGGAGGTGTTCGATCGCCTGTACGGCTGGCTGCACACGAAGCGAGATCAGTGGCGCCTGCTGCTGCCGTACCCACACACCATCACCCGTGTTCGTCGCTACCACGTGTGCGAGAGCACCTTCCTAAGTTCATCCGCCACTGTCGTAGAGACTGCTGCGGGACGTTGCTCCCTGAAGGTGAAAGGCCATGCACGGCAGCATGGTTCACTGTTACTACGCGAGACGTCGGCGTCCCACGAGACAGACCTCAACGGCGCGGTAACGCTTGCTGACGCCTTCATACGGGCAAACGGGCTGACGAAACTGAACGAATTCACCAAAGTCCAGCGCAAGATTCCGTTCGCACTCGCCAACGGACATAGCTTTCAGTTCAGTCTCGATCAGTGTATCGACCCCTCGGGGCGAAACCTCGAACAGATCGAAGTCGAGTACATCGGTAGCACCTACGGCCACGTACCTTCCACCGGCCAGGTGCTCAAAGAGATGGACGACATCGCCGGAGAGCTTCGGTCATCACCGCTCGGACCTTCGCTCGAACGAACTCACCTCGCGAAGCACGCCTTCTTCTCCACAAGCGTGGCGGTGTGACTGGCCCCGATCGGGGCTTGAGCTATTGGACAATGATGTTTCGCCAGCGCGATTTCGCGCTGATGCTGCTGAGTCAGTTCCTGGCCTACTCCGCAATTTGGACATCGAACATCGCCCTACTGCACGTGGTCTACACCGCAATGGAAAGCAGTCTGGGACCAGGACTCCTGCTGACCGCACAGTTCCTGCCCGCCTTCTTGCTGATGCCGGTCGCAAGTCGCGTCATCGGTCGCTATGGCCCGCGCCGAACCGTCCTAGCCAGCACGATGTGCAGCGGCACGCTTGCGTTGATCATGCCCTTCTGGTCATCGACCTTCCCGATCGCCTGGTTCTTCGCGTTCTACGTGCTCTACAGCGCTTCGATCACCATGTTCATCATCGCGGGGCTCACACTGCTGCCTCTCCTGGTCGGAACGCCCGACCTGGCGAGAGCCAATCGCTTGCTGCTGGCTACGCCCAGCATGATGATGGTCTTGAGCGGAGCCTCGTTCATCGCACAGTCGCACATTGAGTTCAATCGCCATAGCGAATTCCTGGTTGTCGCGGCGCTATTCTTCGGTAGCGCCCTCGTTTTCAGCCGGGTCGGCAAGCCGGATTTGGGTATCCACAGCACCCCAGCGCGCACCGGCGAAGATGCTCTTGGAAGTTTCTGCGCCGGCTTGCGGTATCTATTCCGGCATCCCTACCTCACCCAGATTTTCGTCATCCGGATGGCCCTCTACATCGGCGTCGGTGGGCAAGTGCTGCTGGCTCTGTACTCCGAGGAGTTCTTCGGTCACGGGGTAAGTGGCACCGGATTGTTATACATGGCACGCGGCCTGGCGATGCTCCTCGGCGCTTTCGGTTTGGCTCAGCTTGTGTTCATGAGCCTCCCCAGCAGGGATGCCATCGCTGTTGGTTTGGCGATATTCGGCCTCGGCTATCTGCTGGCCAGCGCGCTGTCTGGCTTTGGCATCGCCGCTGTGGCCCTACTACTGGGCATAGGTTTTCTCGGCGAGGGTCTACTCAAGTCCACCACCATGGCGCTTCTTCATGAGCACACTCCACAGCACTACATGGCGCGCGTCATGGCCGCCGAACAAGGCCTGAGCGCTGTGATTCAGAGCGCGGCCGCATTGGCCATTGCCGCCTGCGTCGTCAGCGACATGCCGGAAACCGTATTGCTGGCGTCGGCCGCGACCGGAGGCTTGCTCATCTCGGTGTCGCTGATTTGGTTTGCTATCAGCCGCTTCTCCAGGGCTCGACCCCGCCCGCATCCCGACGGCGAAGAACCCTCGGCGCGATCCCGGCGACTTTCCGGCACCTACGCGACCCAACAGGACGGCGGCTTCGCCGACTCGGAGGAGAGTTCTCTCATCCTGGCCTCACAGCCAGTTCGTTGGAGGTGAGCAGCCTTGAACCATGGCTATCAATTCCTTGGCACTGTTCCTCGGGCCTCATGCCGAGGGAGTTCTGACCGCAGCGATCGGTGAATGCGGGGCCGGCATGGACGATCTGCGGCTGGCCGATGTCCGGGTGCAGCCCAACGGCGCGGTTCGCGCCAGGTACGTCGCCGACGTCCGCCGCAAGGACGGCAGCCGGACCCGCGAAGCGCTGGTGGCCCCCAGCGGCGACCACATCCCAACGGGTGCGGCCGTGGTGGCCGGCCAGTACCTCGGCGAACACGTAGAAGTGGGCGTGTGGCGCTTCGCGCAGGATCCTGCGCTGCCCGCCTTGCAGATGGCTGAGGACCCGACACGGATCGCCGACCTGTTGTCGGCCCACGGCGTCGCCTTGGCGCGACGACCGACGATCGTCGTGCGGGCCTACCGTCCCACCCAACGCGCGGTGCTGGAGGTCAGCGACGGCCGCAGCCGGTGGTTCCTCAAGGTGGTTCGGCCGGCTGGTGTCGCTGAACTGCGTGTCCGCCACGATCTGTTGGCCGACCGACTGCCCGTGCCGCCAGTGCTCGCCGACACACCCGACGGGATCCTCGTACTACCCGAGGCGCCCGGGACATTGTTACGCGACCGACTCACCAGCGAGGCGGCATCAACGGCCACCCCGCCGCCCCCGCCGGCCGAGTTGGAGCGGCTGCTCGACGCTCTGCCCGCCGATTTGTTGCGTCTGCCCTCACACGGCTCAATCCTGCAGCGAGTGCAGGCCGGTGCCCGTGTGCTGCGGATCTGTGCGGAGTCTGATCCAAGGGTATCCGCACAGCGGGCCGCCGAACTCACGTCTGAGACGGACCGGCTGGTCGACCGGGTGTTGTCGGCAGCGCCCGCGTCGTCGGAGCCACCGGTGCCGGTGCACGGTGACCTCTACCACAGTCAATTGCTGACCGACGGCGCGCAAGTCACCGGCGTGCTGGATGTCGATACGGCCGGCCCCGGCGAGCGCGCCGACGACTGGGCGACGCTGCTTGGGTACCTCTCGGTACTGGGGATGTCCCACGCGCCGTCGCAGAGGTACTGCGACGAGGTGTTCACCTACGCTGGACGTCGCATCGACCCGGATGATCTGCGCCGACGTACGGCTGCGGTGGTGTTGGGCCTGGCAACCGCACCGTTCCGAGCCCGACTCGCCGAGTGGCCCGAACACACCGCAGGCCGCTTGGCCTTGGCTCGCGAATGGCTCTGAGGGATGAGAAAGCGCTCACTTCCCACTCACGAACCCCTCACCGCTGGCCGGAACCCTAGAAGGGAAGGGCGGGACAACCAACCCGCCCGCCCCGGAAAGCAAAGGAGCACATCATGGAGACCCCCACCACCTGGAAGGTCGTCACCGCAGGAGTGGCCCTCACCGGACTCAGCCTGCTGGGAGCAGGCGCCGCCGGAGCCGCCGTGTACAGCATGGCCGACTCGGGCAGCACGAACACCGTGCTCGCGATGGACGACAGCTCATGGGACGACACCTCCTGGGGCTGAGACGGTTCTGTCCCGTGCCGGCGCCCGCCACCCACATCGACGGTGACGGGCGCCGGTCGGCCTTGCCGGTGGTCACGGAATCTCATCGAGGCGGTAGCCCATCCGGCGCAGGGTCACGAACCGGTCGGCGCCCAGTTTGCGGCGCAAGTAGCGCACATACACATCGACGACGTTGGAACTCGGGTCGAAGTCGTAGCCCCAGACATGACTGAGCAACTGCTCCCGGGACAGCACTTGGCCGGGATGGCGCAGGAACGTTTCGGCAAGCGCGAATTCGCGAGCAGACAGATCAACGGCCTGCCCGTCGACCTGTGCCCGTCGGGTGCGTAGATCCAGTTGCAGCCCACCGCAAGACAAGACGGTCGGCTCCGCAGCACGCTCGGTCTGCAGTCGACGCCGTACCCGAGCCAACAACTCCTCGAACCGGAACGGTTTGGGCATGTAGTCGTCGGCGCCGCCCTCCAGCCCGGCGACGGTGTCCTGAACGCTGTCACGGGCGGTCAGCACGATCACCGGGATCGGATTCTGGTCGGCGCGAAGCTTGCGCAGCACGTCGAACCCGTCCATCGCGGGCAGGCCGATGTCGAGCACCAACAGGTCAAATCCGCCAGTGGTTGCGTACTCGTAGGCTGACCGCCCGTCCGCCACGGCAGTCACGGCGAAACCATTGGCAGACAATCCTTTATCGATGAAGCTGGAAATACGCGGTTCGTCTTCGGCGACCAGGATTCGGGCCATCATTCTCCTCTGACGGGGACGACGATAGTGAAGGTGGCGCCCTGCCCGGGAACACTATTCAACTGGATTCGGCCGCCATGTGCCAGCGCGATCGCCCGCACGATCGCCAGTCCGAGACCAGCACCGTCGGACCGCTTTCCGCCGGCGCTGCCGCGCGAGAAGCGCTCGAAGATGCGGGTCCGGTCGGCATCGTCGATCCCCGGCCCGCAGTCCGAGACCCAGAACTTCAGCTGGCCGGCCTCCTGTGCGGAACCCAGACTGATCCGGTCCCCGTCGTTGGTGTAGTGACATGCGTTGTCAGCCAACGCGAGCAGTGCCTGCGTCATGCGCTGCGCATCCAGGATGGCAGTCCCTTCTGCAACTGAATCCAGGATGAAGTCTCGATCGCCGAGGGCGGCCAGCTTTTCGAAGACGTCCCGTGTCAGTGCGCCCACGTCCACCAGCTTCGGATGAAGGAACTCCAGCTGCTCGGCGCGCGACAGAAGCAGTAGGTCGGACACCATCCGATTCATCCGCTCGAGCTCGTCATCGACCAGCGCGACCGTCGACATCACATCTTCGGCGTCGCCGGGGTCGAGCACCTCGAGGTGACCGCGCACGATGGTGATCGGTGTTCGTAGTTCATGGCCGGCATCATCGGTGAAACGACGCTGCGCGGACACCGCCGCTTCCACCCGGTCAAGCATCCCGTTGACCGTCTGCACAAGATCACCCAGTTCGTCGCCCTCGCCACCACGGTCAGGGATGCGCTGGGAAAGATCGGTTTCGGTGATGCTGCGCGCAGTCTCGGCGACATCGCGCAAAGGTCTCAGGATACGGCCGGCGATGAGCCAGGCCGCCACCGCGGCGACCACGATGGTCACCGCGCCAACGGCGAGCATCAGTCTTGCCACCGCGTCCGCTTCGGCGCGTTCACGGTCTCCGAAGAAGGCGGAGACGATGACGCCACTGCCGGGTTCCTCATTGAGCGTCACCGGCATGGCCAGGTAGCGGATCTCGCCAACCCCCGGGTACTGATAGAGATCTGCGACCGGCTCGGTGATCGAAGCGACCCGCTCGGTGAAAGCCGGATCACCGGCCAGCACGTCGGGGGTGCCCGGTTGTTGGGGGCTCTTGGTCAG
>JAHZJB010000127.1 GCA_022601135.1 Actinomycetes bacterium
CACGACAATTCGATATAAGTCTCACAGGTCCGGAGGTTCCCATGTCCAGAGTTCAACTCGCCCTCAACGTCGACGATCTCGACCAGGCGATCAGTTTCTACTCCACGCTGTTCAACACCGGCCCCGCCAAGGTCAAGGAGGGCTACGCGAACTTCGCCGTTGCCGAACCGCCCCTGAAGCTTGTGCTGATCGAGAACCCGGGTAAGGGTGGCACGCTCAATCACTTAGGCGTGGAAGTGGCGACCTCGGAAACAGTGCACGCTGAGATCGCGCGGCTGGCCGGTGAGGGTCTGTTCACCGAGGAGGAGATGAACACGACATGCTGCTTTGCCACCCAGGACAAAGTGTGGGTCACCGGCCCGGCGGGGGAGAAGTGGGAGGTCTACACGGTGCTGGCGGATTCCGAGGCCTTCGGTGCCAGCCCCCAACTTGTCGAGGGCGGTACCGCTGAGCAAAGCGTGTGCTGCGGTTAGGTCCGCCGAAACTGAACATTTGTGCCAGCTTTCGCCGCAATCTCGAGCACAAGCTCAGTCTCGCGAAAGGCAGTGTGAGGCAGTGTGACTGTCATGGCTGTGCTCGGGACTGTGGCGAGAGTTGGTGCTCAGCGAGTTGGGCCCGGACATCGTGGGGAATCGGCGTGGGTCCCTCGTCGTCGAGGAGCACCAGGACCGTGTCGCACAGGCTGATGCACGCATCATCGAGAAAGAGGGCTGTCGAGGCGACGTAGGAGGTGCGGCCGATATGTCCGATTCCGATCGCGCTCTGAAGTGTCGCAGGCCATGGCGCCTCCCTGAGGTAATGCACGACAATCGTCGACGTGACGATGCGCAGGCTGCGCGCGTGACCGGTATACATCCGCGAGAACACGCGCCGGTTCAGGGTGGCCCGGGTGTTCTCGTGCAGGGCGTCCAGGGCAACGTTGTTGAGATGCCCGTTGACGTCCATGTCTGCGAAGCGTGCCTCGATCCGATCCTGAACCGGATATGACGCGGCAGTGGTCCGCGCCGGATGCGGGCGGGGCACGGTACTGATGAGGGGGTTCGGATCCGAAGCCATATCGGCGGCCATTGAGCCAAACTAGCGCGCCGGCTTGCCGGCGGCGCCGCGCGGGAGTGGGCCCGCGCTGTCACGGCCGCGTGCCAGCTGCTCCAACAGCGGACGCGTGCGGTAGGCGACGACCTCGTGCATGGCCACCGACATCGTGGTGCGTTCGACTCCCGGTACCGCCAGCACAAGTCCGGCAACTCGATACAGATCATCGGCGTCGGTGGCCACCACCCCGATCAACAGGTCGGCCGCTCCGGAGAGCCCGGTGACCTGAGTGACCTGGGTGACGGTCTCCAACGCAGCGATGACGTCCTCGAGTTGGTGTTGATCGACCACCACGGTGATGAACGCCTTGAGTGGATAGCCGAGATCGCGCGGCGAGATACACCGGTCAATCGGAGCGAGCACCCTGTCCCGATCCCACCGCGCCAGCCTTGCCTGCACGGTGTTCCGCGCCAGGTTCAGCATGGTCGCCAGCTGCACACCGGTCGCCCGTGGGGCGTCGCAGAGCGCCAAGAGCAACCGAGCATCGGTGCGGTCCAACTTCGTCATGTCGCTCAGTATTACACGTCACTGTCGGGAATATCTGCGCATCATGCTTAGTCCGGCCCAATCTCCTTGCTCACTTTGCGTAGCAGTGCCATCCTTGAAGAAGCACGTCGCTCATGCGGCGCGAGAGGTGGTGATGGCTGATGACGGATCTCGACATCCGCCGGCGGAAACTAAGCCTCTACAGAGGCCCCGGCACAACGCCGTACCGAGGCACCTCGGAAAACCCTGAAGTAGGTCGCTATACACTCGGCGATCGCTACCGCCCGGGCTCGGGTCCGGTACTGCTGACCGGGGTGCAGGCCATCGCTCGCGCACTCATCGAACAACACGAATGCGATGCCCGCGCCGGCCTGCGGACGGCGACCTTCGTCTCGGGATATCAGGGCAGCCCGCTCGGTGGTGTCGACCGGATGCTCGCCGCGATGCCTGACGTCCTGCGCGCACATGACATCACCTTCGTGCCCGGCCTCAACGAGGAGATCGCGGCGACCTCGGTGTGGGGGAGTCAAGCCGACCTGGCCACGTTCGGCCCGGGCACGTCACGTTACGACGGTGTGGTGGGCGTCTGGTACGGCAAGGGGCCGGGTCTGGACCGGGCGACAGACGCTCTCCGGCACGCGAACATGTACGGCGCCAACCCCCGCGGTGGAATGCTGCTGCTGGTCGGCGATGACCCGGCTTCAAAGTCCTCGACGGTCCCGGCCGTCAGCGAGCGATCTCTCGCCGCGCTGGGCATCCCGGTGCTCTTCCCGCGCAACGCTCGCGAGATCATCACGATGACCATGCACGGCGTGGCCTTGTCCCGGGCCTCGGGATGCGTGGTCGCGCTCAAGATCGTGGCCGACGTGGCCGACGGCGCCTGGTCCCTCGACTCCCACGAGCTCGACTTCGACGCGGTCGTACCCGACGTCGTCTGGGAGGGGAAGCCATTCGTCTACCGGCAGCGGCCGATGGCGGCCCCCTCGGCCAGTCTTGCCGCCGAGGCGGACCTGTACGGGCCTCGAGCCGAAGTCGTTCGCGCTTACGGTTCCGCCAACGATCTCGACACGATCGAACTCGACTCGCCGGGGGCGGTTGTCGGGATCGCCGCTACGGGAACGACATTCGATTCGGTGCGGCAGGCGCTCGCCGATCTCGGCGCCGATGACTTCGCGCTGCGCCACGCCGGCGTCAGGTTATTGAGGATCGGTATGCCCACGCCGCTGGGCGCAGACCGCGTCGCCACGTTCGCCGACGGCCTTGACGAGATACTCGTCGTCGAGGACAAGACCGCGTTCGTCGAGACCCAGATGCGCGACATCCTCTACGGCCGAGCAGGTGCACCGAGGATCATCGGCAAGAAGGACGCCGGTGGCCGCGCGTTGATCCCGGCCGGCGGCGAGTTGACCGCGGGCCGTCTGCTGGCCCCGCTGCGCCGGGCACTCACGGGACGGCTGGAACTCAAGAAGCTGCCGCCTCCGCCAATTCCACTGGAAGTGCTCCCTGCCCAGAGAAACCCGTACTTCTGCAGCGGCTGCCCGCACAATCGTTCTACCGCAGTACCCAAGGGGTCCCTGGTGGGCGGCGGGATCGGTTGCCACATCATGGTGACGATTTCGGGCCGCGAGGACAGCGCCGTCACCGGCATCACCCAGATGGGCGGGGAAGGCAGCCAGTGGATCGGGCAGGCCCCGTTCACCGACATTCCCCACCTGTTCCAGAACATCGGCGATGGAACCTTCTTCCACTCCGGTCAACTCGCCATCCAGGCCTGCGTCGCTGCGGGCGTCAACATCACCTACAAGCTGCTCTACAACGAGGTGGTGGCGATGACGGGCGCCCAACACCCCGAGGGCATGCTGTCAGTCGCCACGTTGACGCACAAGCTGGTTGCCGAGGGCGTTAGCAAGATCATCATCTGCGCCGATGATCCCAAGCGGCACAACAGACGAAAACTCGCCAAGGGGGCCGTGGTCTGGCACCGAGACCGCCTCGAGGAAGCCCAGCGGCGACTGCGCGAGGTCAAAGGCGTAAGCGTGCTGATCTACGACCAGCACTGCGCCGCCGATGCGCGCCGGCAACGCAAACGGGGGACGTTGCCCACTCGCACCACCCGGGTGCTGATCAATGAGGCGGTCTGTGAGGGCTGTGGAGACTGTGGCATCAAGTCCAATTGCCTATCCGTGCAACCGGTCGATACCGAATTCGGCCGCAAGACCCGGATCGACCAGACCTCCTGCAACACCGACTACAGCTGCCTCGACGGCAACTGCCCGTCATTCGTGACGGTGGAACTGCGGCCCGATCACGCGAAGAAGGACAGCCGTGCAGGGTTGCGCCATAGCGAGTCCGGGCCCATGCCGCCCGATCTGCCCGACGTGGTCGTCGAGCCGGTGACCGGCACGCACAACGTTCTGCTGGCCGGGATCGGCGGCACCGGTGTGGTCACGGTGAACCAGGTGCTCGCCACCGCGGCGCTGCGCGCCGGCTACGACGTGGCGAGCCTCGATCAGACGGGCCTGAGCCAGAAGGCCGGACCTGTTGTGTCGCATCTGCGAATCGCCGCGAGCAAGCTCGAGCCCGCCAACCGGCTCACCCCCGGCAGTGCGGACTGCATCGTGGCCTTCGATCTGCTGGTCGCCGCTGACGCCAAGAATCTCGGTTACGGCGACCCCGCCAAGACGATCTCGGTGGTGTCGACCAGCAAGACACCCACCGGCGACATGGTGTACGACAAGACGGTCACCTACCCGGAGACGCCGTACCTGCTCAGCAGGCTTACCCCGGTATCCCGGCACGTCCATTCCTTCGACGGCGCGGCCGCCGCTCGGCAGCTGCTCGGCAGCACGGCTGCCACCAACTTCCTGCTCGTCGGCGCGGCCTATCAGGCTGGGGCGCTGAGGATTCCGGCGTCCTCGATCGAAGAGGCCATCGAAATCAACGGCGTCGCCGTCGAGGCCAACATCGCCGCATTCCGGTGGGGGCGACTCGCCATCGCCGACCCCACCCGCTTCGCCGGCACCGTGCGGCCGGTGCGCGCCCGGCGGGTCCCCCCGGTGCCTGCCGGGATCCTGGACGGGACCACGTTCGGCGGGCGCGTCGGCGACCTCATCGCACGGCGGGCGGCCGACCTTGTCGGATTCCAGGGCGAGCAAGTCGCCCGCCGATACGTCACAGTGCTGCAATCGATCTGGACCGCCGAGCGTGCGGTGGGCGAGCGGACCGACTTCAGCGAGGCCGTGGCCAAGGGGCTCTACAAGTTCACGGCGTACAAGGACGAGTACGAGGTGGCCCGGCTGCTGACCGACCCGCAGTTTCTCTCGTACGTGAAGTCCGAGATCCCGGACGGCAAGAAGCTGACCTACCGGCTTCACCCGCCCGCGCTACGGGCGCTGGGACGCCGCAAGAAGATCGGCCTCGGTCCGCGAAGCCACGTCGCCCTGCGCATCCTCGCCAAGGGAAAATGGTTGCGAGGCAAAAAATTCGATCCGTTCGGCCATACCCAGGTTCGCAAGCTAGAACGCGAGCTACTCGCTGAGTACATCGCGAATATGACCCGGCTGGCCACCGAGTTGGAACCGGGGAACTATGACCGGGCAGTCGAGATCGCGGGCCTGGCCGGCATGGTGCGAGGCTATGACGACGTCAAGCTCACCAGCGTCCAGGCATATCGTGCCCGGCTCGACGAGCTAACGCGTGTCGAACAACTGGCTACGGGCGAGGCGGCTCAGCAGTAGGGCGATTTGGTTGATTCAGGAAAGGAATTCGCGGACTACGGCGTTCACTTCAACGGGGCGTTCTCGCGGCGACCAGTGGCCGCAGCCGTCGATAAGGTGCAGTCGAGCGTTCGGAATGCGTTGTGCCGCTTCTCGCGCGATCTCAACGGGCACAATCTTATCGGCGGTACCGTGGACGATGAGCGTTGCGACGTCGATCTGACCGAGGCGAGGCATGAAGTTCACCTTCATCCGACGCGGCCCGATCTCACGGCGCTGCCAGTCGCTGTACGGAGACCGATCACGCTTGGCGCGGAGTTCGTCGACAACACCCGTGGCAATCTCCTCCACGTCAGTGGGCGGTGTGTAAAAGGTTGAATGGCGGATCAACTGGTGCAGCACCCAAGGCCTCAGCGCGACAGCCGTCAGTCGCGGCCATGGAGCTTGCACCGCGCAATAGCTGAGCAGGTGCATGCGCACGGTCTCCTGTAGACCGCCCGGATCGAGTAGAACAAGCCGCTTGACACGCTCGGGATGCGCAAGCGTGAACCCAAGTGCGGCGCTCGCCCCCATCGACACCCCAACTAGCGCCGCCGAGCGAAGCTCCCAGCGGTCAAACAGGTGGCCGAGGCAGCCTTCAAGTCCGGCCTGATCCCCAATGCCCCGCCATGGCCAGGAGCCGCCATGCTTGGGCCAATCGGGTGCATACACCCGATGCACATCATCGAGCGCCGGCAACAGGTGCCGCCAGCTGAGCCGGCCGTTGTCGAGTCCGCCGCCATGAAGCAGCACGACTGGGGAACCCGACTCGCCCGACCGGTCGTATCGGATAGCGCCCTCACGAAGGTTCATCGTGCTGGAAGTGATCGCCGTCATGCGCCTCACCTCCCCGTCCAGCTGGGGCTACGAACATTCAGCAGAGTAGTCAGACATGCTCTAGAAGCTCGTCGCTGACGATTCGCCTTGCTGGACGTGGTTGGTGATCCACTCGGCGGCGAGCGTCACCAGGCCGGACTGCGGGTAGCTGGAGTGGGCGTCGAAATCTCTGCCGCGCGAGCAGATCGGGTCGTTGGTATTGCACAGATCGGCTGTGCGCGAACCGAAGTCCGGGCTGAGGTTGGTCAGGGGTCGACCCAGCCGCGCGGACGGGTTGCCAAAGACGGCGACGGCTGCGACGTGCGGCACGACCGCGGCCGGCAGGGGCTCGGTGTAGCCCAATCCGGCGATGGGTGATGTGGTGACGACGTCGATGACGGCGGCGCCCTGCGAAAACCCGCCCAGTACGATCTTGGTTTCCGGACAGGTGGCAGCGATGGTCTGGATGCGTTTGCTCGCGTCGTTGGCTCCGGCCGCCACCTGGGTGAAGTCCCACGAAGCGGGGTACTTCACCGCGTAGGTGTTGATCGACTGGCCCTTCACCATCGGCCGCAGGGTGTTGACCAGGGCCGTTCCGACCTTGCCCAGCCCGGCTGGCTCATCGGTACCGCGTGCGAAGACTACTTCGATGTCGCTGCATGCGGGGGCGGCGGCAGCCGCGGGTGCGCCCAGGCCGGTCAGGGCCGCCAGGACGGCAAGCAGTGAGACGGCGGCGGCGGTCGTCGCCTGCCACCTTCGCGGGGTGGTCGTACCGATAGCCATCCGTCTGTCCTTCCCTGTCTCTGCTGCCGCCCGGACTCACGCCTCGCTCACGCCTCGGCAGAACATGGGCCCTAAGCCACTTTCATCACTTGCCACTCAATTATCGCTGTTGTCACTCCAGTAACAACAGTTTGTGAGCATCCTCACCAGGGTGCCGGCGGCAGGCGACTGACCGACAGCTCCGAGAGGCTTGCGTAGCAATCTATGGCCATCGTGAGATCCGCCTCGGCCAGCAGCGCACGAACCACGTGTGCGGCCCCGTCTCGGCCCCCGATTGCGAGTCCGTACACATAGGGGCGTCCGATCCCGACGGCAGTGGCACCCAACGCGAGTGCGCGCAGGACATCCACGCCGTCGCGGACTCCGGAGTCGAACGTGACCGGAAGACCGTCTGCAGCTTTCAGGACCCCGGGCAGATGTTCGATGGCGGGAATGCCGCCGTTGGCTTGGCGGCCGCCATGGTTGGAGCATGCGATGACGTCGACCCCTTCGTCCCTGGCCCGCCGCGCATCCTCGGGATCGCACACGCCTTTCAGGACAAGGGGCAACGTCGTCAGCTTCCGGATGTGGGCGATGTTGGCCCAGGTGAAGTTGGGATCGGAGAACAGCGTGGACCACACCTGTCCGGCGTGTAGTGGATCGAGGTCATCTTTGGAGGTAACGCCGGCGATCTCGAGGAATCGGGAGTCGGAGGTGTAGTTGGCGATGCATTTTCCGCGCATCATCGGGATGAAGCCGTGGCTGAGATCCCGCGGGCGGTAGCCCAGGGACCCAGCGTCCAGAGTGACCGCGATCGCGTCGAAACCTGCTGCTTCGGCCCGGCGCACGAAGCTGTCAGTCAGCTCGCGATCCTGGGCGGGGTACAGCTGGAAAATACCCAAGGATTCACCACGCGCGGCAGCGATTTCCTCGATCGTGGCCTCGGAAAGCGTCGAGTACATCCCCGCAATACCAAGCTCGGCACACATTCGCGCGATTTCGAGATCACCGTCGGGGTGCACAGCCCCCAGTACTCCGACCGGGCAGATGAAGATCGGCATCTGCAGGCGGCGGTCCAACAACTCAGTAGAAAGATCGCGGGTGGTCCGATCCCGCAACACCCGCGGCGTCAATCCGTACGCGCGCAGACCCGACACATTGCGGTCCTGCGTGGTCTCGTCTCCTGCGCCGCCACGGACATAGCCGAAGATCAGCGGGTTCATTACCCGTTCTGCACGAGTTTGCAGTTCAGCGAAGCTGAACGGGTACGGACTCGTATCGTTGGTAACGCCCTTGGTGTAAAAGGCTTTCTGCCAATCTCCGAAGTTCTCCATAGCTTGAATATATGAACTGTCGAAGGTTCGCGTACCCGGTTGTGAAATGCCATACCCTGGCTTGTGGGCCTTGGGTCGCTTGCGCCTTGGGGACCGTGCCTCGACTGTCACGCCGAAGGGAATGACATGCCTGGGAAGCCAACGCGTTCCGGGATCGCCGTCGGCGTGGACGGGTCACCCCAGTCCGCGGCGGCCGTCCACTGGGCAGCACGCGAGGCGGCACTCCGCGGCTCGCGGCTGATACTCGTGCACGCGCTGACCGACCCGACCGCCGGAGCCTGGCTCGATGTGCCTGTGCCAGCCGACTATTGGATTGAGCGTCGCGCGAATGCCACCGATCTTTTGGAGGAAGCGGCGAGCCTGGCCCGTGAGGCGCAGCTGACGGGATCCACCCTCGAGATCGAACAGGAGCTTGCCTCGGGCGGTCCGCTGGCGCCGTTGGTGGAGTGGTCCAAGATCGCCGAGATGGTGGTGGTCGGACGCCGGGGGGTAAGCGGTCTGCAACGGTTGTTGCTGGGCTCCGTCAGCTCCGGTCTCCTCCACCGCGCGCACTGCCCGGTTGCCGTCATTCACGGCGAGAACGCGCCGGAGGCCTGGCCCGGGGATGCGCCGGTGGTGGTCGGCATCGACGGCTCGCCGGCGTCCGAGCATGCGGTCGAGATAGCCTTCGGTGCGGCATCGCGGCGGGGAGTGGACCTGATCGCGTTGCACACGTGGCTGGAAAACACCGACGAGTTCATCGGCGCTGGTTGGCCGAACGTGCGAGAGCGGGCGGACGAGGTACTTGCCGAACGGCTGGCGGGCTGGCAGGAGCGTTACCCCGATGTCGTAGTACGCCGTGTCGTCAAGATGGACAGCCCAATTCACCAACTAATCAAGCTCTCCGCGTCCGCTCAGCTCCTCGTGGTCGGTAGTCACGGCCGCGGAGCCCTGGCCGGACTACTCCTCGGATCGGTGAGCTCGGCGGTGGTTCACAGCGCGCAGATCCCGGTGATCGTCGCCCGTTCCTGATCGCTGAAGCCGGATAGCGGATCAGGGTGGTCGGCTGGATGTGCGCTACGTTCGAACCTCAAAGACCTCGTCGATTGGTCGGCGCGGCGTCGGGGGAGGAACGTCGCCAACCGCCGGGACCAACCCCACCCGGACCAAAGCCTGCGGCAGATGTCCGCCAGCGAGTCTCGCCACGACCTCCCGGCTAGCGGGAAACTCCATGAGATGCGTGACGGTGCATGTCGCGAAGCCTGCCATGGTGGCATCCAGGAGGAAAGCCGACAGCGCTTCGCCGCAGGACAATACGCTGCTGTGAGCATCGTCGAACGTCGAGAGCGCAACTATTTTGGACTGGTCCTCGTCGATTTCGGTACGTCGGTGCGAGTCCGAGGTAACGGGAAAGCTGCGCCCTACATCGACGCGGTCACTCTCGGCCGCCGATGTCAACGAGCTTCGCGGAATACCCTCAGCGGTCCCTAAACCTGTAGTCCACCAGTGCAGTTCCGCATGGTAGGGAGCGTCGTACAGGCGCAGCGATTCAGTGATCTCAGTCGCTGCGGCCAGCTCAGATCGACTCTCGTCGGCGATGACGTCAATCTGCACAGAATCGTTGTTCAGCGTTGCCGGCAATTCCGCCTCGAACAGGCCCCAATCGCTGGGGGCGGCGAAGGGCAGTCGGTCAGTGCGCCGCTGGAGGATCGCCTCTGCGCGGCGGCGGTGGCCATCGGTGACGAACCTGCTGGCGCTGAAGTCGACTGATGCCAGGTGTTGAGGATCGTTCGGATTGGGGAAACGGTCCACGTTGGCCGTCCATCCCGCTGCGGCCATGGCCACTCGAAAATGGTCGAGTGCGGCACCACAGCTGATCAGCGATTCTCGGCCGGACCGGTCTGTGGCAGCGGGGATGCGGGTGGGATCGACGAACAGCTGCACGGCGTGGCCCTCGAGCACCCAGCGCCACGGTTGGCTGTTGTGCAGCGACGGCGCGCGGCAGGCCAACTGCACTGCCGCTTTGACGATCTCGTTGTCCACCGCGGAGTCGCGCATCCCTTGCCTCCTCTTCTTCACCACCGCCGGCCTGAGGCTCGTGACCATTGTCGGTCCGCGCCCTGGACCGGACCAGGGCCAATGGTCCTCAGCGCGTGGGCCTATTGCTCTGGCCATTCCGATGTCGATAGTCGATCCTTGACGGCATGGACGGTCGTGCGCCGCGCTCGGAGCCACTCATGGCGATGGCTGCGGGAAAGATGGCTGCCGGAAACCTGGCCGCACAGGTTCGCGAGACGCACACCGGCGTCGTCGTCCTGCTCGGCGGTCGGGCATTCAAAGCCAAGAAGCCGGTGCAAACCGACTTCCTCGATTTCAGCACCGCCGCTCTTCGGGAGCGCGCGTGTCAACATGAGCTGACCTTGAACAGGCGCCTCGCTCCGAGCAGTTACCTGGGAGTCGCTCATCTGTCCGATCCGCTGGGCGGTCCCGCCGAACCGGTGATCGTCATGCGACGCCATCCGGATTCCGCCCGGCTGGCATTTCTGGTGGATAGTGGTGAACCGGTCTTCGGTCACCTGGGCGCCGTTGCGCGGGTACTGGCTCGCTTTCATCAGGATGCCGAGCGTGGACCCACGATCGCCGCCCAGGGCACCGACGACGCTGTGTGGGCGCGGTGGCGGCAGAACCTGGATGAGCTGGACAAGTATGCCGATGGCACCGATGACGTGGATACAGCGGACTCCCTGGGGGAAGTCCGGCGCCTGGCCGGGCAGTTCGTCGCCGGTCGTCAGGCGCTTTTCGCCCAGCGCATCGCCGAAGACCGCATCATCGACGGTCATGCCGACCTGTTGGCCGACGACATCTTCTGTCTTCCGCAAGGCCCGGAGCTACTTGACTGCCTGGAATTCGACGATGAGCTCCGGTACGTCGACGGCATCGATGATGCCGCGTTTCTCGCCATGGATCTGGAATTCCTGGGCCACAAAGACCTGGCCGGCTACTTCGTCGAGCAGTACACGAAGTGCGGCGAGGATCCCGCGCCGCGCGCGCTCATCGATTTCTACATTGCCTACCGGGCCCTGGTGCGTGCCAAGGTCGACTCCGTGCGGGTCTCACAGGGCCACCGCGAAGCTTCTGCTGATGCCCGTCGGCACCTGGATCTTGTGCTCGAGCACCTGCGGGCCGGCACGGTCCGGCTGATCATCGTCGGCGGTGGGCCCGGCAGCGGAAAGACCACCTTGTCAACGGCGTTGGCTGAACAACTGGCAGCCCAGGTCATCTCCACCGACGACGTGCGCCGGCAGTTGCAGGTCGAAGGTGTGGTGTCCGGCGCCGCCGGCGAACTCAACGCCGGCCTGTATTCGCCGAAAAACGTGGCGGCGGTGTACGACGAGGTCCTCGAGCGGGCGCAAGCCGGATTGAGCCGAGGCCACTCGGTGATCCTGGACGGCACCTGGCGAGATCAAGACCAGCGCAGCCGCGCCCGCGACTTGGCCCGCAAGACGTCGGCGCCCATTGTCGAGTTCAATTGCACGGTGCCGATAGCGGAGGCTTCAGTCCGGATCGAGCGCCGACCTCGATCGAATTCGGACGCAACGCCGGACATCGCCGCTGCCCTCACCGGCGCCGGTGCCGGCGGTGGCCGGCAGGAAATACACGACCTCGATACCGCCCGCCCGCTAGACGAGTCAGTCTTGGAGGCCCGGGAAATATGTTGGCGGGCAACCTAGCCCGTGTACCTGGGCGTGGCGACGACACCTGCCGGCAGACCGGCCTCGCATTCACCGATCACGGCCAGTGGAGGTTGCTCCTCGGTTGTCTCTGGTCTCGGGCGGACGCTTCGGCTCCAGGTCATCGCGAACCCGGACGCGGGTCCCGGCTGTGCCGTCGACGATCTCCGTGATGTCGGTCAGGGCCCCGATGACGGCCTCATTGCCGGTGGTGCGGCTGAAGTTGCACGCGGCTTGAACTTTGGGGCCCATCGATCCGGCAGGCAGGTCAAGGCCGACCAGGTCTTCGGGTGTGACGCGGCCTAGGCGGACCTGTTTCGTTGTGCCCCAGTCGGTGTAGACCCCGTCGACGTCGGTCGCGATGACGAGCAGATCGGCATCGAGTTGTGCCGCCAGCAGCGCCGAGGCCAGATCTTTGTCGATGACCGCCTCGACGCCACGGAGCCTGCCATGCTCGTCATACATGGTCGGGATGCCGCCGCCACCCGCACAGACAACGATCGTGCCCTGCTCCACCAAAGTTCTGATCGGCCCAATCTCGAAGATCCGCCTGGGCTTTGGGCTGGCGACGACTCGGCGGAACATTTCGCCGTCGGCCGCGATGGTCCAGCCGCTGGCCGTCTTCAGGCGTTCCGCGGTTTCCCGTTCATAAACCGGTCCGATCGGTTTGGTGGGGTGCTCGAACGCGGGGTCGTCGCGGTCGACTTCGATCATCGTCAGGATCGTGGCCAGCGGCTGATTGGCCGGCATCAGATTGCCCAACTCCTGCTCGATGACGTAGCCGATCATCGCGTCGGTTTGAGCGCCCAACACGTCAAGGGGGTAGGGTGCAACCCCTTGAGCGAGATCGTGGTAGGCGGCGGACTGAAGTGCCAGCAACCCTACCTGCGGGCCGTTGCCGTGGGCGACGACGATCTCGTTGCCGGGAGCGATAGCGGCGATGCGTTCGGCTGCGAGGCGGATGCTGGCCCGCTGGTTATGAGCAGTCAAGGGCTCACCCCGGTGCAGCAGCGCATTTCCGCCGAGGGCGATCACGATCCTCATGACGGTCTACGGGCTGTTGGGCGAAGCCTTCTTGGCGACGGTGAGCAGTATCGCCGAGTCTTGAAGAGCCTCGAGCGAATGGCGGGAATCCGGCACGCTGATGAGGTCGCCGCTCGAGCCCTCCCAGCTGTCTTGCCCCGCGATCAGGCGGACGCGTCCGCGGAGAACGTGAACAGTCGCTTCGCCGGGGTTCTCGTGTTCATCGAGTTTCTGATCGGCCACCAAGGCGATGACGGTCTGCCGCAAGACGTGTTCGTGGCCCCCGTAAACCGTGTGGGCACTACGCCCGCTGGAGGCGCGCTCAGCGCCTGCCAACTGCTCGCGGGCCAACGCTGTCAGCGATACCTTGTTCATGGAACCTCCGTCGGTGTGGTTGCGCTTCGAGACTGAGCTTTTGTGCGAAGAATCAATGATATGTCGAGCACAACTTCAGTTTCGGCGGCAGGCGAAGCGGTGACCAAATGCCCTGTCAGTTTCGCGGCAGCGGAGGAAGATGGTTTTCGACGCGTAGGCGGCGAGGAGGTAGGGGCGCATCTTGGTGAATGCTGACATCGAGGCGATCCTGCGCCGCCACCGCCACGACGGAACACGCTTGATCGATATCTTGTGGGACGTCCAGCATCTTTTCGGCCATATTCCGGATGAGCATCTGCCGCAGTTGGCCACCGGGCTGAACCGGTCTGCGCCCGACATTGTCGAGACGGCCTCGTTCTATCACTTCTTCCATTCCAAGCCCTCGGGCCGGCACCGCATCTATCTGAGCAACACGGTGATTGCCAAGATGAACGGATACTGGGCGGTGCGCGGCTCGCTTGAGCGCCAGACGGGGGTCCGGTTCGGGGAGCGCAGCGAGGGGGAGCTGTTCAGTCTGTTCGAAACACCGTGCATCGGGCTCAGCGATCAGGAACCGGCGATGTTGCTCGACGACGTGGTGTTCACCCGCCTGACACCCGACACCGTCGCAGACATCGTTGCCCGACTGCGGGCGGGCGAAGCCGCCGCGGATATCGCGAATCCGGCTCGCCTTCCGGAGGACAGCGTCGCCTACGTCGACGCTCTGGTGGAGTCCAACGTGCACACCCGGGGTCCGGTGTTCTTCTGCGAAAGCCCCGATCACATGGCGTGGCTGCAGCGTTGCCTCGCGGGTACGCCCGACCAGACGATCAGCACAATCACCGACTCCGGCCTGCGCGGATTCGGCGGCGCGGGGTTCCCTACCGGGCGCAAATGGCGCCTGTGCAGGGACGCGCCCGGCAATGACGAGAATGACAAGTACGTCATCTGCAACGCCGACGAGGGTGAGCCCGGTACGTTCAAGGACAGAGCGCTGCTGACGCGCTCGCCCAAGGATGTTTTCCTGGGGATGGTCATGGCCGCATACGCGATCGGCAGCCGGCACGGGATCATCTACCTCCGCGCAGAGTACGCCTATCTGCGGCGCTATCTGGAAAGCCAGCTCTCGCAACTCCGGCAGGACGGGCTCCTCGGAAGCGCTATCGGCGGCCTGTCCGGATTCGACTTCGACATCCGCATCCAGATGGGGGCTGGCTCCTACGTCTGCGGCGAGGAGTCCGCGCTGATCGAGTCCTGTGAGGGCAAGCGGGGCACCCCCAGGCTGAAACCGCCCTACCCGATCCAACAGGGCTATCTCGGAAAACCGACCTGCGTGAACAACGTCGAAACGTTTGCCGCCGCAGCCCGGGTGATAGCCGAAGGCGCCGAATGGTTTCGGGGCATGGGTACATCGGGCTCGGCAGGGGCCCGCCTGCTGAGCGTCGCCGGGGACTGCAGCCGGCCGGGTGTCTACGAGGTCCAGTGGGGCATCACTGTCGGGGAAGTGTTAACCATGGTCGGCGCGGATGACGCGCGCGCGGTGCAGGTCAGCGGGCCGTCGGGGGAGTGTGTGTCCGCGCA
Source organism: Actinomycetes bacterium (assembly GCA_022601135.1). Classification (GTDB taxonomy): domain Bacteria; phylum Actinomycetota; class Actinomycetes; order Mycobacteriales; family Mycobacteriaceae; genus Mycobacterium. Next base: position 14,914 of record JAHZJB010000127.1, read on the forward strand.
GGCAGATCGCCGGCGCCGGATCGGCTACGAGGACATCCAGTGCAGTGGCTCGGTCACCATTTTCGATGGCACCCGCGAACTGCTGGAAAGTGTGAAGGACTACACGAAGTTCTTCGCCGACGAATCCTGCGGAATATGTGTTCCTTGCCGGGCGGGTACCGTGGACCTGCACGACAAGGTGGACCGGGTGCTCGCGGGCGAGGGGGTCCAGAAGGATCTGGACGACGCGGCCGGTTGGGGTTCGCTGGTACGGGCCACCAGCCGGTGCGGTCTCGGCGCGACCGCAGCCAATCCCATCTTGACGACACTGCAGGCGTTTCCCGAGGACTATCGGAAGCGATTGCGCACCCGGGAGAGCGCCCTGCTGCCTTCCTTCGATGCAGACGCAGCCCTGGCTGAATACGGAAAAGTAGTCACCGAGTTGGAGACGGACGGAACACGATGAGCATCCGGATCGAAATCGATGGGGTTGCACTATCGACCGAGGAGGACGAAGTTCTCGTCGATGCAGCCGCCGACGCCGGTGTCTACATCCCGACGCTGTGCTACCTCAGGGGTAAGCCGTGCCTGGGGACCTGCCGGGTGTGCTCGGTAAAGGTCGACGGCGTCGTAACGACGGCCTGTACGGTCCGCGTCGCAGAGGGGATGACCGTCGAGGTCGACGAACCGGAAACCGCGGACCTGCGAAAGGCATTGGTAGAGATGCTCTTCGCAGAAGGTACCCACAACTGTCCCAGTTGCGAGAAGAGCGGCCGCTGTACGCTGCAGGCGGTCGGCTATGAGGTGGACATGCTCGTAACGCGTTTCCCGTACCGGTTTCCGGTCCGGGAACGGGACCACGCTTCCGAACGAATCTGGCTGGAACGGGATCGGTGCATCTTCTGCCAACGCTGTGTGGAATTCGTCCGGGACGAAAACACCGGACAGAAAATCTTCAGCATCAGCCACCGTGGTGCCGAGTCGCGCATCGACGTCGACGCCGAGTATGCCGACGCCATGCCGGACGAACAGGTCCGCTACGCCGTCGAGATCTGCCCAGTCGGGGCGATTATCGAGAAACAGGTCGGTTTCGACGTTCCCATCGGTCGGCGCAAGTACGAAGTGGAATCGGTCCGCCAGCGGGCCCTGCACCCCAACGACGACGGCGACACGATATGACCGGGGAAATCGGATCGCACGAACTGCCCACGACGCCACTGGACCCGACACTGGCGACGTCCAACGACGGCAAGATCAACGTGGCAATGATCAGTTTGTGCGGATGCTGGGGATGCACGCTGTCATTTCTGGACATGGATGAACGGATCCTGCCCCTCTTGACGAAGATCACCATCAATCGCTCCTCGCTCACCGACATCAAGAGAATCACGCAGCGATGTGCGATCGGATTCATCGAGGGCGGTGTGGCGAATGAGGACAACATCGAAACGCTGCGCCATTTCCGGGACAACTGCGACGTCCTGATCTCCGTCGGAGCCTGTGCGATCTGGGGCGGCGTACCCGCGTTGCGAAACATGCACGAATTGAAGGACTGCCTGGACGAGGCGTACGTCAACTCACCGACCGCGGTTGCGGGCGCCGAACCCGTCGTGCCCCGCCACCCGGACATCCCGATACTCACCAACAAGGTTTATCCCTGCCACGAAGTGGTCGACATGGACTATTTCATTCCCGGTTGCCCACCCGCCGCAGATGTCATATTCACCGTCCTCGAGGATCTGATACAGGGCCGTCCGGTCGGCCTGGCCAGCTCCCAGATTCACTACGATTGATCCCGGAGGCTGCGTGTGAGCAGAAAGCTCGTCATCGACCCCGTCACCCGCATCGAGGGCCACGGCAAGGTGACAGTGCACCTCGACGACGACGGCAACGTCGTCGACGCCAGGTTGCACGTCGTAGAATTCCGCGGCTACGAGAAGTTCGTTCAGGGCCACCCGTTCTGGGAGGCGCCGATTCTGATGCAACGCATTTGCGGCATCTGCTTCGTCAGTCACCATCTCGGCGGCGCCAAAGCGCTCGACGACATCATCGGTGCCGGCACCAACTCGGAAACGGCACTGACGGCGCCCGCGGAGAAGATTCGCCGACTCGGCCACTACGCCCAGATGCTGCAATCACACGTGACGGCCTATTTCTATCTGGTTGTCCCCGAGATGTTGCTGGGGATGGATGCCGCCCCCGAGCAGCGCAATCTCGTCGGCCTGATCCAGGCGGACCCGGAACTGATGCGCAGAGTGATCATGCTGCGCAAATGGGGCCAGGAGGTCATCAAGACGGTCTTCGGCAAGAGGATGCACGGAATCAGCTCGGTGCCCGGAGGCGTGGACAAGAATGTCAGCGTCGCCGAGCGGGATCGCCTGCTCGGCGGTGAAGAGGGTCTCCCGTCGATCGACGAGGTCATCGACTACGCGCAGGATGGGCTTCGGCTGTTCTACGACTTCCACGAAAAGAATCGCAGTCAGGTGGACGGTTTCGCCAACGTTCCCGTCCTGAGCATGTCGCTGGCCGACGCCGACGGCAATGTGGACTACTACCACGGCGCGCTGCGAATCGTCGACGAGAACAAGAACGTCGTCCGCGAAATCGACTACCACGACTACCTCGATCACTTCTCCGAAGCCGTCGAGCCGTGGAGCTACATGAAGTTCCCTTTCCTGAAGGATCTCGGACGGGAAAGGGGCTCGGTCCGGGTGGGCCCGCTCGCGCGGATGAACGTCACGAAGTCGTTGTCGACCCCGCTGGCGCAGAAGGCGCTGGAACGCTTCCACGCCTATACCGCCGGCGCCTCCAACAACATGACTTTGCATACCAACTGGGCGCGCGCCATCGAGGTGCTCCATGCGGCGGAACTGATCGAAGAATTACTGCGCGATGACGATCTGCAAAAGCAGGACCTGGTGGTGAAACCCGCCGACGGTGGGTGGGTCGGTGAGGGGGTCGGTGTCGTGGAGGCCCCTCGCGGCACGCTGCTCCATCACTACCGGGCCGGGACCGAAGGCGACATCACTTTCGCCAACCTCATCGTGGCCACCACACAGAACAATCAGGTGCTCAACCGGACCGTGCGCTCGGTTGCCGAGGACTACCTGGCGGGCCAGGGCGAGATCACCGAAGCGATGATGAACGCCATCGAGGTCGGAATCCGCGCCTTCGATCCCTGCCTCAGCTGTGCGACCCACGCTTTCGGGCAGATGCCGCTGATCGTGACGGTTCGCGACCGGGCGGGAAACGTGGTCAGCGAACGCGTCCGTTGACCATGCCGCCGGTGAGGCTCGAGGATTATGACGACCACTCCAGCCTGATCTACGGGATCGGCAACGTGGGTCGGCAGGACGACGGCCTGGGCTGGGCATTCATCGATTGGCTTGAGGCACAGGGCTATTGCCCGAACGCACAGCTGCAGCGCAGCTACCAGTTGCTGCTCGAGGACGCCGAACTAATCAGCACCAAGCAACGTGTGCTGTTCATCGATGCCACCAAGGACACCGCGGTCACGTCCTTCACACTGGCCCGAGCGACCGCGAAGATGGACTTCACGTTCACCTCGCACGCGATCTCGATCCCGGCGATCATGGCTACCTGTGAGCAATGCTTCGATCGCCTGCCGGACGTGCACGTGCTGGCCATCCGGGGATTCGAGTTCGAACTCGAAATGGGTTTGACCCCGGCAGCACAACGCAATCTGGACGCCGCGACAGCCCTTCTCGCGGAGCCCGAATCATCCTGAACGCGACGGCGGGGCGCTTACCCGGAGGCTCGCCGCAGGTCACCAAGGGCCGTACTCGGCACGGTTAGCCTGCCGAAGTGCGCTGACGTAGTCCTCGCGCTCGTGGGCGACCTCATCGGTTCCGATCGGGACGGCGAGCAGGCCGCGCACTTCCCCGATGGTGGTGTATCCCTTGCGGGCCATCCAGTCGACCAACCCGTCGAGCAGCACCGTGGCGTAGTCGGGTCCGTGGCGTAGCAGGGCTGAGGCCGTCATCACGACGTCCGCGCCGGCCAGCAGGTACTTGACCACTTCCGTGGAGCCCTCGACACCGGTTGTCGCGGCGAGCGAAGCGCTGATCCGACCGTGCAGCAGGGTAATCCATGTCAGCGGTAGTCGAGCCTCGGCGGCGCGCGACAACGATGTCCCGGGCGCCACGGCGAGCGTTTCGGTGTCGATATCGGGCTGAAGAAATCTGTTGAACAGCACCAGGCCGTCGGCGCCGCCCAGGTCCAGGCGTCGTGCCATCTCAGCGGTCGCGCTGAAGAAGGGGCTGAGCTTCACCGCTACCGGCACGGACACCGCGTCCTTGACGCGGGCCAGGATGTCGAGGTGACGCTGTTCAACGTCACGGCCGGAAATATGGGCGTCGCCGGGCAGTGAGTAGATGTTCAACTCCACTGCGGCGGCCCCGCAATCCTGCATTGAACGGGCGTATCCGGCCCATCCGCCGGGTGTGCTGCCGTTGATGCTTCCGATCACCGGAACCGAGACTGCCTGGACGGCGCGTTCCAGCAGACTCAGGTAGCGGCGTGGGCCGTGGTCCACACCGACATCGTCCGGGAAGAAGGTCAGCGACTCGGCGAAGCTCTGCGACCCCGCCTCCGCTCTGCGCGCATTCTGCTCAGCTTCGCGCCGAAGCTGTTCCTCGAACAGCGAATAGAGCACCACAGCACCGACCCCGGCGTCGGCCAGACGCCGCACACCGTCGACGGTCTTCGATATCGGGGACGCCGACGCGACCAGCGGATTGGCCAGGTCCAGACCCAGATAGCGGGTCGAGAGATCCATCAATTCTCCCTTCGGGCATCCGGGTGGAAGTGTTCGGGACCGCGAGAGGCCATCTCTTCATAGACATTCCAGCGCTGCTCGATCGCCTGTTCTGCCAACGTGAGCAGTCGTTCGGCTTCGACCGGATCGGAGTTCGACAGGGCTCGATAGCGTAGTTCCCGGTAGACGTAGTCGCCCAACGGGATTCGCGGACGGTGTGAATCGAGCAGGAACGGGTTCTTCCCGGCTTCGCGCAGCACCGGGTCGTAGCGCAGCAGCGGCCAGTGACCGCTTGCCACAGCGCGATATTGCTGATCCATCCCGAGCCGCATGTCGATCCCGTGCGCGATGCACTGGCTGTAGGCGATCACCAGGGATGGGCCGTCGTAGGCCTCCGCCTCGCGGAAGGCCTGCAGGGTCTGCTGCGGATCGGCGCCCATCGCGACCTTGGCGACGTAGACACTTCCGTAGGCGATCGCCTGCAGCGCAAGGTCCTTCTTGGGCACGGTCTTTCCGGCCGCCGCGAACTTCGCCACGGCGCCCAGCGGGGTCGACTTGGACATCTGACCACCGGTGTTCGAATAGACCTCGGTGTCGAGCACCAACACGTTGACGTTGCGACCGCTGGCCAAGACATGGTCGAGCCCGCCGGAGCCGATGTCATAGGCCCAGCCGTCACCACCCACGATCCACACGCTGCGCCGGACCAGCTGGTCCACCACGCTGAGCAGGTTCGCGGTCATCGCCGGATCGAGCCTGCTCAGTTTGTCTTTCAGCGTGGCCACCCGGTGCCGCTGCGCCGCCAATTCCGACTCCCGCAGCTGCGGTGCGCCCAGAATCGTGTCCACGAATTCGCCGCCGAGCATGTCACGCAGTTCGATCAGGCGGCGCCGGGCGAGTTGGACGTGTGCGTCACTGGCCAGCCGCAGGCCCAGCCCGAATTCCGCGTTGTCCTCGAACAGGGAGTTCGACCAGGCCGGCCCGCGCCCGTCGGCGTCGGTGGTCCACGGCGTGGTGGGCAGGTTGCCGCCGTAGATCGACGAGCAGCCGGTCGCGTTGGCCACCACCATCCGGTCCCCGAACAGCTGGGACAGCAACTTCAGATATGGAGTCTCGCCGCAGCCCGCACAGGCGCCGGAGAACTCGAACAGTGGTTCCAGGAACTGGGTACCACGCACGGTGCCGAAATCCACCCGGGACGGGTCATTGGCCGGTAAAGACTCGAAGAATCCGATGTTCCTTCGCTCGGTAGCCATCCTGGGTTCGGCGGGGCCCAGGTTGATCGCCTTGTTCACCGGGGTTCCGGGGATGACGACAGGGCAGGCCTCGACGCACAGGCCGCAACCGGTGCAGTCCTCGAGGTACACCTGCAGCGAGAACTTCGCGTCGGGAAGCCCGACCGCCGTCAGCGGGGCGGACTCGAAACCTTCCGGTGCGCCCGCCAGCTGCGACTTGTCGTAGAACTTGGAGCGAATCACACTGTGCGGACAGACGAAACTACAGTTGCCGCATTGGATGCAGGTGTCCGGGTCCCACACCGCGACGAGGTCGGAAATGTTGCGCTTCTCGTACGCTGTCGTACCACTGGGATAGGTACCGTCCACCGGAAGGACGCTGACCGGCAGGGCGTTTCCGCGACCGGCCATCATCTCCGCGGTCACCGTGCGGACGAACTCCGGCGCCGAATCCGGAACCGGTGGAGGCGGAACCCGGCTGGACGTGGCCCCCGAGACGTCTGCGGGCACCTCGATTCGGTGCAACCCCGCGAGGGCGCCGTCCACCGCGGCCAGTTCCTTGGCCAGTACCTCGGCGCCGCGGTTGCCGTACAACTCGGCCACCGATTCCTTGATCCGGGTGATGGCCCGCTCGCGTGGCAGCACCTCCGAGATCGCGAAGAAGCACGTCTGCAGGACGATGTTGATGCGGCCGGCCAGACCGGCTTCGCGCGCGATCCGGCCGGCATCGACGGCATACAGCGTGATCCGCTTCTCCAGGATCTGCTCCTGGGCCGGCCGGGGGAGCGCGTCCCAGACCTCGGCGGCGGGCAGTCGGCAATTCAGCAACAGCGTTGCGCCGGGGGCGGCCCGGCCCACCACGTCGAGCTTGTCGAGAAACCGGAACTGATGGCAGCCCACGAAATCAGCTTGAGTAACCAGGTAGGGAGCCTGGATGGGACGTGGGCCGAAGCGCAGATGGGATTCGGTCTGTGAGCCCGACTTCTTCGAGTCATAGACGAAATACCCTTGTGCGTTGAGGCCCGGTTCGGACCCGATGATCTTGATCGTGTGCTTGTTCGCGCTGACCGTGCCGTCCGAGCCCAGTCCGAAGAACACCGCCCGGACGGTGTCAGGGGACTCGATGTCGAACGCCTGGTCGAAGTCGACGCTGGTGTGGGAGACGTCGTCGTCGATACCGATGGTGAACCGGCGCCGCGGCTGCCGCCGCCCGAGTTCGGCGAACAGCCCGGCCACCATCGCGGGGGTGAACTCCTTGGACGACAGGCCGTAACGTCCGCCGGTCACGCGCGGCATGTCCGGACGGATGCCGTCGGCACATGCCTCGGCGAGCGCGGCCACGACGTCCAGGTAGAGCGGCTCGCCGAGCGAACCGGGCTCTTTGGTGCGGTCCAGCACGCCGACCGTGCGCACCGTGGGCGGGAGCGCTTCCAGGAATGCCGCGGTGGGAAATGGCCGGTACAAACGCATCTGGACCACGCCGACCCGTTCGCCGTTTTCGACGAGCGCGGCCGCGGTCTGCTTGGCGGTCTCGGCTCCAGAGCCCATCAGCACCAGGACCCGCTCCGCTTCCGGGTGTCCGGAGTAGTCCACGATGTGCCTGGCCCGACCGGTCCGCTCGCCGAGGCGGGCCATCAGTTCCTCGACCACCCCCGGAACTCGCGCGTAGAACGGGTTGACCGTCTCGCGCGCCTGAAAATAGACGTCGGGGTTCTGCGCGGTGCCGCGGATGAACGGGCGCTCGGGGGACAATCCCCTGCCACGATGTGCCCGGATCAGTTCCATGTCCACCAGCGCCCTGAGGTCGTCATCGGACAGGGTCTCAATGGTGTTGATCTCGTGAGAGGTTCGAAACCCGTCAAAGAAGTGGAGGAACGGTACCCGGGTTGCGAGCGTCGCCGACTGGGCGACGAGTGCCAGGTCGTGGGCTTCCTGTACCGAAGCGGAGGCCAGCAACGCGAACCCTGTCTGGCGGACCGCCATCACATCGGAGTGGTCGCCGAAAATGGACAACCCCTGCGCTGCAATTGATCTGGCCGCCACATTGATGACGGCCGAGGTGAGTTCGCCGGCGATCTTGTACATATTCGGGATCATCAGCAGCAGGCCCTGCGAGGAGGTGAAGGTCGTGGTCAGCGCACCGCTCTGCAGGGCGCCGTGCAGTGCGCCCGCCGCGCCGCCCTCGCTTTGCATCTCGACCACCGTGGGAACGGTGCCCCACACATTGGTGCGCTCCGCGCTGGACCAGGCGTCAGCCAACTCGGCCATCGGCGACGAGGGGGTGATCGGGTAGATGCAGCACACCTCGTTGAGCCGGTAGGCCACCGAGACAGTGGCCTCGTTTCCGTCGAGTGTGGCGCGTGTCATGTCGGCTCGGGGAACATGTCGATGGCGTGCACCGGACATTGATCGGCGCACACCGCGCAGCCGGTGCATCGGTCGTAGTCAAACCGATACCGTTGTCCTGCAACGAGTTTGATCACCGCATTCTCGGGGCAGGCCCCGAGACATCCGTCGCACTCGAAACAGTTTCCACACGATAGGCAACGCCCCGCCTCGAAGGTGGCTTCGGCGGCAGACAGGCCGCCGACGACCTCCGGGAAACCCTGCAGACGCCTCGTCGCCCCCAACTCGGGCTGTCGGCGCCGCTCCGCGTCGCCGAAGTACCAGAGGTTCAGTGCTTCGAACGTGGCGGTCGGGTGTTTCGGCGGTCGCTGGGCCGACGATCCGCGCAGCCACGCGTCGATGTGATGAGCCGCCTTCTTCCCATGGCCCACACCGACGGTCACGGTGCGCTCGCTGGGCACCATGTCGCCACCGGCGAAGACGCCCGGGCAACCGGTCATCAGCGATTCCGAGACCCGCACACTGCCGTCGGCGTCGAACTCCACCCCGGGCAGCGTCCGCATGAACGCTGACTCGGTGTCCTGGCCGATCGCCATGATCAGGGTGTCCGCCGCCAGGGTTTCCATCCGTCCGGTCGGTCGCGGCCGGCCCGATTCGTCGAGTTCCATTTCCTCCACCTGGATCTCGGGACCGTCGAAGGCGGTCACGGTCCGGAGCCAGTGGATTCGGACACCCTCCCGTTCGGCGTCTTCGGCTTCCTCGGCGTGGGCGGGCATCTGATCGCGGTTGCGCCGATAGACGATCACCGTGTCGTCGGCGCCGAGGCGGCGTGCTACCCGGGCCGCATCCATCGCGGTGTTGCCGCCTCCGTAGACGGCGACGTGCCGGCCGATGGCCGGCTTCTCGCCGGAGGCGACGTCGTGCAGGAACGACACCGCGTCCATCATCGGGCCGGCGTCGTGGCGGGGTATGTCGACTCGTTTCCCCAGATGTGCTCCGATCGCGACGAACACCGCGTCGAAGTGACCCTCGTCCCGTTCGGCGGCAAGATCATCGACGCGGTGGTCACAGGTCACCTGCACACCCATTTCCGCGATCCGGCTCAGTTCGTCGTCCAGCACGTCGCGGGGCAGTCTGTAGGCCGGAATGCCGTACCGCATCATCCCGCCGGGGGCGGCTTCCGCGTCGCGGATCTCGACCTCGTGGCCGAGGCGCGTCAAATGGTAGGCCGCCGAGAGGCCACTGGGTCCCGCGCCGATGACCAGGACGCGCTTGCCGGTGCGGACGGTTGGTCGTTCGAACATCCAGCCCCGCTCGCGGGCCAGGTCGCCGAGGAATCGCTCCACCGAATGAATCGACACCGCGGAGTCGAGATAGGCTCGGTTGCACACGGTTTCACACGGGTGATAGCACACCCGACCGTGGATGGCGGCGAAGGGGTTGTCTGCAACGAGTTGACGCCATGCCGCCTCGTGCCGCCCGCCCTTAGCGTGTGCCAGCCAGGCCTGGATATTCTCTCCGGCCGGGCAACCGGCATTGCACGGCGGCAGGAGATCGACGTAGACCGGCCGCCGCTTACGCACCGGACCGGCCCGGGAATGCCCATGGGACAGGTCCGCGAGCGGCGTGACGTCGTCGAGGCCGGGCATCGTCAACCCGGGAACCGGACGGTGGTTCCGGGCATCAGCTGAACGACGTGACCGCGACACTCCACTTCGATCCCGGCGGCGTCGCGCGGATCCACGCTGATGATCACGCCCTTTCCGCTGACCCGAAGGTGCAGGTGCAGGCCCCGGTAGTGGATGGGTATTGCCAGCACACCAAGCGATTCCGGCCAGTGTGGAGCAAGGATGAGCCGGTCGGACCGGGTTTCCAGCCCGGTGAAGCACCGCTGCATGAGGTCGACGGTTCCGGCCATGGCCGCGAGGTGAATACCCTCCGACGTGGTGCCGCCCTGGATGTCGGAGACATCCGACTTCAGCGCCTGCTGGAAGAACTCCAGCGCGCGCTCGCGGTTGGCCCGCGCGAGAACCCAGGTGTGCACGACGCCGCTGAGCGTGGACCCGTGCGAGGTGCGGGCCAGGTAGTAATCCACCATTTTCGGCACCTGGTCGGGGGTGAACCGATAGCCGAGCCGGTCGATCAATTCCACCAATTCGGTGGCAGACATGAGGTAGAGCAGCATGAGCGCGTCGGCCTGCTTGGATGCCTGGTAACGGTTGACGTCGTCGTCCTCCGCTTCCAGGATGCGGTCCAGCCGCTGGATGTTGCCGTACTGACTGCGAAGACGTTCCCAATCCAGTTCCGCCAGGTCGCGATAACCCTCGAACTGGCTGATGACACCGTCGTGGAACGGGACGTACATCCGCCGGCTGACGTCGTCCCAGTGGGCCAGTTCGGCACTGCTCAGTCCTAGCGTTTCGCGCAGGTCCAGGCGGTTGGGCAGCGGTAGCAGGTGCAGCGCCTCGAAGGCCCGCATGATCACCCAGACGGCCATCACGTTGGTGTAGGCGTTGTTGTCGATACCGTCGTAGGGGGCGTCGGGGTAGCCGGAGTGGAACTCGTCGGGCCCGATCACGCCGCGGATGACGAAGCGTGCGTGATCCTCGTCGTAGGTGGCCAGGCTGACGAAGAAGCGGGCGATCTCGACCAGCATCTCCGCGCCATAGTCGATCAGGTACGCCAGGTCCCCGGTGACCTGATAGAACTTCCACGCGTTGTAGGCGACGGCGATGCCGATGTGGTGTGCGCGCGCGCTGGCATCGGGATTCCAGCGCCCGCTGCGCGGGTTGAGGTGCAGCCGTGGGCTTTCCTCACGCCCGTCGCTGCCCGATTGCCATGGATACATGGCACCGCGGTGGCCGGCCGCCCGAGCGGCATGGCGGGCCTCGTCCAGGCGAACGTAGCGGTACCTCAGCAGCGTCCGGGTGACCATCGGCAACCGCAGGTTGAGCACGGGGAAGATGAACAGCTCGTCCCAGAAGATGTGTCCCCGGTAGGCCTCACCGTGCAGTCCGCGGGCCGGCACCCCGGCGTCGATGTTGTCGGTGTTCGGTGACACCGTCTGCAGCAGATGCAGTAGATGCAGGCGCACGATCCGCAATTCGTCGCCGAAGTCGTCGAATTCGATGGACAGCCGCTCCCACAGGTGCATCCAGTCGGTTCGATGCCCGGCGAGGAGTTCGTTGAACCGGCCCAGCCGGGTTACCCAGCGTCCGGCGTCGACGGCCGGCTCGGACGTCGCGACATCGCGCCCGGTGTAGACGGTGACCACCTTCTCCACCGTGACGCGGTCACCGGCCGACATCCGCACGGCGATGTCGTGACCGATTTCGTCGTGCTGATCGTAGAGGTGGAACGTGGCCGGGACCGGTGCGCCGTCGCGCCACACCGTGTTGCGGGCCGCCATGGCGATGGGGATGCGCGACTGAGTGGTCTGCGTCGTGAGCAGCACCGCGCCGTCACCGATCTCCCGCGTCTCCACCGGCCCGAGATGCTGATTGTCCAGGTCGCGGTAGCGTTCGACCAGCGAGTTCGTCACGCCGCCGTCCAGGGTGGAGCGGAACTCGATGGTCCCGGACCAGTTTTCGGCCACGACGCTGGTCTCCAGGGCGCAGACGTGTGGCATGTGCATCGCCACGAATCGTCGCTGTCTCAGCGAACTGGTCCGGCCGGCGTCATCGGTGAAGTGCACCTGCCGGGTCAGCACCGCGGCGCGTAGGCCGAGAGTCTGGCGGTACGACAGCACCTCCACAGCGTCGATGTCGAACCAGTCGCCGCCGTCGATCCGGAATGTCAACGGGAGCCAGTTGGGCAGGTTGACCATGCTCTCGTTGTCGATCTCGGTTCCCGAGACGTCGTCGATGAGTCGGTTGAACACGCCGGCGGCGTAGGTCCCCGGATAGTGCACCTGCCCGGCCTTGCTCTCCGGCGCCGCGCCTCTGGTGGCGAAGTATCCGTTTCCCACGGTGCACAACGCTTCCCGGAGCTTCTCGTTCTGCGGGTCGTACCCGTCGAAGACGTAGTCCCAGGCCTTGTTCGACACCCGCTGCTTGTAGGCGAGCCACCCAGACCCGCGCTCGATGAACTCTCGAACCTGTTCGGGGCTCCGAAGAGTGAAGTGCGCGGCCGACTTTCGGTTACCGTCCTCGTCGTGCGCGACGACGATCCCGATGCCGTCGAACCGAACCGCGTCGAATGCGTCCTCGTCGGTGAGGTCGTCACCGATGTAGATGGGCAGCATCGAGCCGGTCTGGTCGATCCGGTCGCGGATCCAGGCCAGCGTTGTTCCCTTGTCCCAGTCGATGTCGGGTCGCAGCTCGACGATCATCCGCCCGCTGGTGACTCGCAGGCCGTCGCGCGCCCCGACCGCATGCGCCGCGGCCACGACCTCGCCGACCCGCTCGGCAGCCACCTCGCGGTAGTGCACTGCTACGGCGTAGCGCTTGTGTTCGACGCGCACTCCCGGAACCTGGGCCAGGTTCTCACTCAGTTCGGCGGCGGCATTCTCGAGGACGGGGATGAACTGTGCGGCCGTCTCGTTCTGATGCCGGGTGCCGTCCGGCCCGGTCAGCTCGAAACCGTGGCTGCCCGCGTACCAGAGTCCGGGGATATCTACTCTGCTGCGGACGTCCTCGAGATCACGACCGCTCAGGATGGCCACCGGAGATGCTTTGGCGGCGTGCGCGAGGGCCTCGGCGGCACCGTCGACCAGCTTCGCCGCAGCGGGATCCGACACGATGGGGGACAGTGTTCCGTCGTAGTCCAGGAACAGCATCGAGTCGCGGGTGCCGGTGATCCCGATCAACTGACCATAGGACTCGAGAGCGTTCGGCAGGTCCGAGATGCGGGTGTCACCGTTGCGGACAGCGATATCGGCCAAGTCGCCGACCACGACGTCGGCGCCGCTTCGCGACAGATCGTCGGCCTGGTCGCCGATGCCGATGACGAGGACGAACCCGGCGTCGCGGCCGGCCGCAACTCCGGCCCCGGAACGCTCGAGGACGACACACCGTTGCGGCCGCACACCGAGTCCCCGGGTGGCTTGCGCCAGCACCGCGACTTCCGGGTTCTCGCCGCTGGCCGACCCGGTGTCGTCCTGGGCCCCGCGGCGGGCGATTCCGTCGACGCACACGTCGAACAGGTCGTCGAGCCCGGCGTCGGTCAACTCCCGCCGGAACTCCGGGCGCGAGGAATACGCCGCGGTCGCGACACCGGCCCGGTGCAGTTTGCGGGCCAGTTCGACCGCGGAGCCCACGATCGTCGCATCGTCGGCTCGTGCCCCGTCGAGGTCGAATACCACCGCGTCGTGGTAACGCGGATCCAGCGTGACCGGCAGCTTCATTTGACCGGCAGGGACTGTTGTTCCAGGTCCAGCACCTGGCGGGTGGTCTTCACCACGGTGTCCGGGTTCAGGCTCATCGAGTCGATACCCACCTCGACCAGGAACTCGGCCATGTCCGGGTAGTCCGATGGGGCCTGACCGCACAGGCCCGAGTGAATGCCGTTGCGGCGACATCCTTCGACCGCCAGCCTGATCATCTCCTTGACACCCTCGTCGCGTTCGTCGTAGTCGAACGCCACGATCTCGCTGTCGCGATCGACACCGAGGGTCAGTTGGGTCAGGTCGTTGGAGCCGATGGAGAAGCCGTCGAACCGTTTGGCGAACTCGTCGATCAGGATGACGTTGTTGGGGATCTCGCACATCGCATACACCTTGAGTTGGTTCTCGCCCCGTCTCAGACCGTGTTTGGCCATTTCCTCCAATACTGAGTCGGCTTCGGCCACCCGCCGCACGAACGGGATCATCAACACGACGTTGGTCAGCCCCATGTCTTCGCGGACCCGCTTCATCGCCTGGCACTCCAGAGCGAAGCCCTCGGCGTAGGCGGGATGCGCGTAGCGCGACGCCCCGCGGAAGCCGATCATCGGGTTGCTCTCCTCGGGTTCGAAGGCTGCCCCGCCGACCAGGCTCGCGTATTCGTTGGACTTGAAGTCCGACATTCGCACCACCACCGGCTTCGGCCAGAACGCGGCTGCGATCGTGCCGATCCCCTCGGAGAGGCGCTCCACGAAGAACGCGGCGCCGTCGGAATGGTTGTACGTCAGCCGGTCGATGGCGCGTCTCGCCTCGGCGTCGTCGACTTTTTCCGGATGCAGCAGGGCCAACGGGTGCACCTTGATGTACTCGTTGATGATGAACTCCATCCGAGCCAGTCCGACACCGTCGTTGGGCAAAAACGACGTTTTGAACGCCAGATCCGGGTTCCCCAGGTTGAGCATGATCTGCGTGCGCGGCCGCGCCACGTCGCCCACCTCGGCCCGGTCCACGTGGAAGGGCACCTCGCCCCGGTACACCCGGCCCGTGTCACCCTCGGCGCAGGACACCGTCACCACTTGACCGTCGGGCACTTCCATCGTCGCGTCGCCGGTTCCCACCACCGCGGGGATGCCGAGTTCGCGGGAGATGATCGCCGCGTGGCAGGTCCGGCCGCCGCGGTTGGTGACGATCGCGGCCGCCACCTTCATCACCGGCTCCCAATCGGGTGTGGTGATGTCGGAAACCAGCACCTCACCAGGCTGGAAATCGGACAGGTGCTCGAGGTGCTCGATGCGTCTCACCGCTCCGGTCGCGATCTTCTCGCCGACCGACCGCCCCTCGGTGAGCACCTCACCGGTGCCGTCGAGCGAATAGCTTTCCAATGTCGTGGAATTGCGCTGCGAGGCCACTGTCTCCGGGCGGGCCTGAACGATGTACAGCTTCCCGTCGATACCGTCCTTGGCCCACTCGATGTCCATCGGCCGTCCGTAGTGCTGCTCGATGGTGCAGGCGTAGCCGGCCAGCTCCAAGACGTCCTCGTCGGCGATACAGAATCGGGCGCGGTCGGCTTTCGGCGTGGGGATGTTACGCACCGGATCCTTCGTGCCGCCCTCCACGAAGATCATTTTCACCGCCTTGTCGCCGATGAGGCGGCGCAGCACCGCACGGTGCCCGGCCAGATAGGTCGGCTTGTGGACGTAGAACTCGTCCGGGTCGACGGCGCCCTGAACGACGTTCTCGCCGAGGCCGTAGGCGCCGGTGATGAACACCGCATCGCGGAAGCCCGACTCGGTATCGATGGAGAACATCACCCCCGATGACGAGATGTCGGAGCGCACCATCTTCATCACGCCGATGGACAGCGACACTTTGAAGTGGTCGAAGCCCTGGTCGATGCGGTAGTGGATGGCCCGATCGGTGAACAGGCTAGCGAAACAACGGCGGCACGCGTCGAGAAGACTTTCGGCACCCTTGACGTTGAGATAGGTGTCCTGCTGGCCGGCGAAGCTCGCCGTTGGCAGGTCTTCAGCGGTCGCCGAACTCCGGACCGCGAGACTGACGTCCTCGCCGTACTCGTCCTGGAGCCTGCGGTAGCCGTCCAGGATCTGGGCGGCCAGGTCGTCGGGGAGCCCGGCGCCGTAGACGATCTCGCGGGCGCGTTTGGCCTTGCGCGCCAGTGCGGTGACGTCGTCCGGGTCGATCTCGTCGAGTTCGGCATGGAGCCGCTCCCAGGCGCCCGCCCTGTCCAACGTATAGCGATAGGCCTCTGCGGTGGTGGCGAACCCGTTGGGGATGCGAACCCCCTGCTCGGACAGCTTCTGGTACATCTCGCCGAGCGAGGCGTTCTTGCCGCCGACCAGCGGCACGTCGTCGATGCCGACTTCGGAGAAAAAGCGAACGTACTCAGACCCACCCATATCGTGTCCTCTCGTAGCGCAGCTCCGATGCCGCCGGCCTGACCCCAAACTTCGCACAGCGCCGGGCGAGGAGACAGGGCCATAGGTCACTCGGTCGAGTGCGTGGGTACGCGAGAGCTTCCCAGAACTCCGATGACCTTCGCCTCTACCGCGGGTGCTCCGACGCGGCGACGATGGAGACATGACCGCGAGATCGGAGGGGGCCGCAGGGATGGCTGTCACTTCGTGGGGCGCGCGTGATTATGAGGAGTTGTCCTGGAAGTTTCTGCATTCGGAGTTCGCCCGCGGGACCTACGCGAATTGGCCGATCGAACGCCGGCTCGATGCCTATCTTCGGCACCACGACTTGCTCGGTCTTCGCAACGGCGGTTCCGCCTATCGCAGACTGCTGGATTCCGTGATGGAGAACATCGGTCCGGCCCATCGCCGCGGAATCCTCGGACTGGGCGCTTCGCAAGCGAACCAGGACACCAGGGCCGCCAGATGACACAAGGGCACCGCATGGAACATCTGAACACTCTCGATGCCAGCTTCCTACAGGCCGAGGACTCCGACCCGCACGTGAGCCTCGCGGTCGGCGCCGTATCGATCATCGAGGGTCCGGCTCCCGAATACGACGAACTGGTCGAGGCGTTCGGTGAACGGGCGCAGACGATTCCGCGATGCACACAGGTGCTGCACACCCGTCCGTTGGACCTGGGTGCGCCGGAATGGATCGACGATCCTCATTTCGACATCGCCCATCACCTGCATCGCGTCGCGTTACCGCACCCGGGCGACAGTGCCGAGCTCTTCGCGATGGTCGCCTCCATCATGGAGCGCCGGCTCGACCGCGACCGACCGCTGTGGGAGTGCTGGATCATCGAGGGCCTCGCGGCCGGCCGGTGGGCGACGTTGATGAAGATCCACCACTGCATCGCCGATGGCATCGCCGCGGCGCACATGGCGGCGAAACTGACCGACGACGGCGCGGCTGACACGTTCGCCGTCGACGTCGGCACCGCCGCAAGGGAATCCCGCTCCCCGAGCATCGGTCTGCTGCGGCCGAAGCTCAACCCGTTGACCTGGATGAACGATGTCTGGCATGCGACGCTCGCCGCCGGCAGCGCTGCCGAACGCGCTGTGCTCGGGGCCGCCGAGTTGACAGCCCGCGTGCTGACCGCCGGGCAGGAGTCCTCGCTGAACGGGCCCGTCACCCGGATGCGTCGCTACAGTGCCGCGATGGTCGACCTCGCAGTGATGAAGCAAGTATCCCAGGACTTCGACGTCACGCTCAACGATGTCGCGCTGGCGGCCATCACCGCCAGCTATCGCAACGTGTTACTCGACCGCGGCGAGACACCCGGACCGCACGCCTTGCGCACGCTGGTTCCGGTGTCGATGCGCGCCGCGGCGGACTTCGACGTCACCGACAATCGGGTGTCGGCGATGCTGCCGTTGTTGCCGGTCGACGAACCCGACCCGATCAAGCAGTTGGAGATCGTGCATAGGCGGCTGAGTAAAGCCAAGGGGAGTGGTCAGCGAGAGGGTGGCAGCGCCGTGTTCGCCGCGGCCGCCAACATTCCTTTTGCCCTCTCGGCGTGGGCGATTCGGTTCCTCACCCGAATGCCGCAGAAGTCGGTGACGGCATTGGCGACGAACGTGCCGGGCCCCCGAGGGCGGCAGCGAGTGCTGGGCCGCGACGTGCTGGAGATCCTGCCGATACCACCGATCGCGCTCCAGCTGCGTACCGGCATCGCGATGCTCAGCTACGCGGGCCGATTCTCCTTCGGTATTACCGCTGACTACGACAGCGCCCCCGATGTCGACGCACTCGCCCGCGGCATCGAAGACGGGGTACGGCACCTGGCCGATCTCGGCGCCCAAGGCGCCCCCCGTGTCGAGGGGTCGGCGCGCCAGGACGGTGCGCAACCGTGACGGAGTTCATGCGCAACAGCGATGCGTTCACCTGGGCGATGGAAAGCGACCCCCGACTGCGTTCGACCGTGGTCACCGCGATCCTGCTGGACCGATCGCCGGACTGGGAGGAGGTGCGGGATCGCTTCGAGGTCGTCTCCTGCGCCGTGCCGATGCTGCGGCAGCGAGTCGTCCCCTCGCCGCCGCCTGCCCCGCCGAGGTGGGAGCCCGCCCCGGACTTCGACATCGACTTTCACATGCGCAGGGTGACCGCGCCGGCGCCTGCCACCACCGATACCGTGCTGGAGATGGCGCGCGTCGCGGCGATGGAGGACTTCGACCGGGCCCGCCCGCTCTGGCAGGCCACGCTGGTCGATGGGCTTGAGAACGGCCGCGCGGCAATGGTCCTCAAGTTTCATCACGCGTTGACCGACGGTGTCGGCGGCGTCCAGATCGCGATGAACCTCTTCGATCTTTCGGAAGTCCACGAGCAGCACGGGCCGGTAGCGGCACAACCCGAGGTGCCCCCGCCGCCGTGGCTGCGCGGCTACCGCGAAACCGCCAAGTACGACGCCCGGCTGGTGGGTGACGCGGTGCTGGGCACCCTGAAGATGGCGCCAAAGTTGTTTTCCCAGAGCGTTCTACGGCCCGTCGACACCGTGGCGTCGGCGGCTGGGCTGGCTGCGTCGGTCTACCGGACCATGCGCCCGGTGAACCGGAAGGGCTCGCCGCTGATGACCAAGCGCAGCCTCATCCGCCGGCTTGGCGTGCTGGAGGTGCCGTTTGCGCAGCTCCGGGCGGCCGCCCACCATGGCGGTGGCGCGTTGAACGACGCCTTCGTCGCCGGGGTGGCTGGAGGATTGCGCCGCTACCACGAGAAGCACGGTGTCACGGTGGGCGACCTTCACCTGACGATGCCGCTGAGCTTGCGCGAAGAGGGCGACGCGATGGGCGGCAACCGGATCACCATCATGCGGTTCGACGTGCCGGTCGGTGTCGCCGATCCGGCGCAGCGGATTCGCCAGATCCACGACAGAACGGCCAAGGTGCGCCACGAGAAATCGCTGCCGTACACGCAGTGGATCGCCGGCGCCATGAACATGATGCCGCGGTGGTACATCGGCTCAATCCTGCGCAACGTCGATTTCCTGTGCAGCGACGTACCGGGCATTCCGGTGCCCGTATTCCTCGGCGGCGCAAAGGTGTTGACTCAGTACGCATTCGGCCCGACCATCGGCTCGGCGGTCAACGTCACGCTGTTGACCTATGTCGACATGTGCGCGTTGGGCATCGACGTGGATACCAGTGCGATCCCTGACTACAATGTCTTCTTCGACTGCCTCTCAGCCGGTTTCGACGAGGTGCTGGCGCTTGCCCTCACCTGATGTCCGTATCGTTCGACGGTGTGACCGGATTCTGCATCGCCGCTGCCGCGACCCTGCGTTTGATCCCCAACAACAGACCCCGGGTTACCAGTGCGATCACCGGACCGGCCAGTTCCACCCCGAGTAGCTCCCCGGGGTGGCGCAGTCGCGTGCGGGTGCGGACCAGCAACCGGCAGCGGTCCTGCCAGCGGGGCTGCACATGCAAGGACCACACCGTTTCCCAGGGAAATCCTGGCCTGGTTCCGCGGAGTACCAGGGTTTCCCCGTCCACGACGCGCTCGACCTCCAGGATGACCCCGTGACGCAGACCCATCCAGCCCATCGGCGCGAGGCGCACGACATCCCCGGGTGTGAGGCGTTGCCACTCGGGATGTATCCGGTCTGCGGTGTCTGCATCCGTCCGGCTGCCCAAGCCCATCAGCTTCTCAACCTGTTCCAGACCGTACAGTCCGGCGCGGTCCTGACCGATCTGGGCAATCCAGGGCCAGACCGCCGCCGGTGGTGCGTCGATCCAGATCCCTTCGGTGGACTGGACGGCCGGGCTGCGGACCAACTCGTCACCGGGAAGTTCCATGCTGCACTCTTCCTTGGTGGTGCCCCAATTGCGGTAGTACCGGCGCGCGGCGTAGAGAAGGGCAGCCGCCCCAGCGACTCGCAACACATGCTTGCTCATAACCAGAGTGTGCGCTCGTGTTGAGTCGAAAGGCTAGGGCCGGTGGTCCTTCGTTACTGACACCTCGGCGCCCGTGAAATGACGGATTCGACATCGCGAGCCGAGCTGTTGCTCCCGGGGCTGACTCAGTTTCGGCAGTACGAGGCGGGTTGGCTACGAGCCGATTTGACGGCCGGGCTTACGGTTGCGGCCTACCTGATTCCCCAGGCGATGGCGTACGCCACCCTGGCCGGGCTACCTCCGGTCGCAGGTCTGTGGGCCGCCCTGGTTCCGCTCGCGGTTTACGCAGTGCTGGGATCGTCCCGGCAGCTGTCGGTGGGGCCGGAGGCCAGTACTACGGCCATGACCGCTGCCACCCTCGGGCCCATCGCCGGCGGCGACGCCGGTCGTTACGCGGCCTTGGCGGCTGCGCTGGCGTTGCTCGTGGGTGTCATCTGCCTGCTGGGCGGGCTGGTGCGACTTGGTTTTCTCGCCAACCTGTTGTCGAGGCCGATACTTGTCGGTTACATGGCGGGCATCGCGCTGGTAATGATCGCCGGTCAGCTGGGAAAGGTCACCGGGGCTGAGGTGGCGGGCCATGACTTCATTGTGCAGACGGTATCTTTCGTCACGCACCTCGCCGATGTGCATTGGCCCACGCTGATCCTGGCATCCGGTGTGGTTGCAGTACAACTCGTATTGGCCAGGCGCGATGCCCGCCTGCCAGGACCGCTGATCGCCGTCATCCTGGCCTCGGCCGCGGTGGCTGTCTGGTCGTTGCAGACGAGGGGTATCGCGGTAGTCGGACCAGTTCCGTCGGGGCTGCCGCAGGTCGGCTTCCCGAGTCTGCGCCTCGGCGACGTGACAACGTTGCTGTTCCCCGCGGTGGGCATCGCCATCGTGGCTTTCTCCGACAATGTCGTGACCGCGCGCGTTTTCGCGGTGCGCTGCGGCCATGAGGTCGACGCCAACGCCGAGATGCGGGCACTGGGGGTGTCCAATCTGGGTACCGGTCTGACTCAGGGGTTCCCGGTCAGTTCCAGCGGCAGTCGCACCGCGATGGCCTACTCGTTGGGGAGCCGCACCCAGCTGAACTCGCTGATCACCCTGGGTGTGGTTCTCCTCGTCCTGACGCTCGGGGGTGGCCTGATCTCGCTGGTACCTCTCGCGGCTCTGGGCGGGTTGGTGCTCGTCGCGGCGTTGCAACTGATCGACATGTCGGAATTCCGCCGGTTGGCCGGTTTCCGCCGCAGCGAACTGATTCTCGCGGTCGCCACCACAGCTGGCGTCGTCAGCCTCGGGGTTCTCAATGGCGTGCTGGTCGCCGTCGGGCTATCCATCCTCGATCTGCTGCGCCGGGTGGCGCGGGCCCACGACAGCGTTCTGGGTTTCGTCAAGGGCCTACCCGGGATGCACGACATCGACGACTATCCGCAAGCGGAGCTGGTGCCGGGACTGGTGATCTACCGCTACGACGCCCCGCTGTGTTTCGCCAATGCCGAGGACTTTCGCAGACGGGCATTGCAGGCGGTCAGTGACTACCCGTCAACGGTGGAATGGTTCGTGCTCAACGCCGAAGCCAACTCCGAGGTCGATCTGACGGCGCTGGATGCGCTCGAGAGTTTGCGGCGTGAGCTGGGCAGGCGTGGTGTGGTCTTCGCCATGGCGCGTGTCAAACAAGATCTGCGAGAAGCGCTGGAGGCGGCCGGGATGCTGGACGCCATCGGCCCCGATCGCATCTACCTGACGCTGCCCACCGCGGTGGCCGCATTCCGGCAGCGGGACGACGGCGCCGTCGAGGACTGAGTTACCCGGCGTGACTGAACCGGAATCGACGACCGGTGACTCTCGTCGGAAGCACCCGGACGTAGTGCTCCTTGATCGTCGCTGTCCATGGAAGAAGTTGGGCCCGTTCGGCTTCCTCGATCTCTTCCTCCGTGCGCAGGCTACGCGAGACCCCCTTGAGGATCACACTCCAGCCTTCGTCGGCGCCATAGTCGTCGGCCTCGAAGAGCACCTGCTTGTTGATCGCACTGCTGACCAGCTTTGTTCCCTCGGCGGTGCGAAATAGCACCGTGCGACCCTGGACGGCGAAGTTGACCGGAAAGATCTCCGGCGTACCGTCGGCGACGGTCACCAGCCGTCCCAGTGGTGCATTCGAGAGTAGTTGCCAGCATTCACTTTCGGACAGAATGGTCACCGGACGGTCGGTGGCGTCATTGCTCATGGCGGTTCCCCATCATGGTTCCCAATCGTTCTCTGGCGCGAAGGACCAAAGGTACTACTCAGGCCATTCCAGCGCCACAGCATGCCACCCGCTCCGCGGTTCGACATGCGAAATCCCCCGAAAAGGTGGGTCACCGGCCTACGGTTCGATTCGATGGATTCCAGCTTGCCCAAGGCGCCCGGCGACACGCCGACGCCGTCTCCGGACGGGCCGGTCCTGCCACAGGCCGACGATCAGGAGAAGCCCGGCCGCCAACTGCACGGTTGGACCAACCGGCTCGTTGCCGTCGTCGCGTTCGCGGTCGCGGTGCTCGCCATCTGGCAGGTGTTCCGTCCGCTCTCCGAAGGCAGCCAGTATTACCTGATCGTGTTCCTGGCCGGATCACTTCCGTTGGTGTACCTGGTCTACCGATCCGGATTACCCCGATTCGATCCGGCGGACCGTCCCGGTGCGCTCGATTGGCTGCTGGCCGCGGTCACCCTGCTGGTCTGCCTGTACCCGGTGCTTGCGTTCCAGGTCGGATCCGGCGGCGGCGGATATGACGCCTTCCTGGACCGGCAGGGGCTGCTCGAACCCGTCGACGTGGCGATGGGAACGCTGCTGCTCGTACTCATTCTCGAGGCCTGCCGGCGCACCACGGGATGGGCGCTGCCTATTGTGTGCGGGCTGTTCCTCGGCTACGGCTACTACGGCGGCCTGCTTCCGCAGGGGTGGCCGATCGCGCATGCCGGTCTGGACTTCGACCAGATCGTCGATGCGCTGTACAACTCCGGCAGTGGCTTCTTCGGAACCCCGCTCGACGTGGCCGCCACCTACATTGTGCTCTTCACGATCTACGGCGCGGTGCTCGACCTTTCCGGGGGTGCGCGATTCTTCGTGAACTTGTCGGTTGCGGCGTTTCGGCGCTCGCGCAGTGCCGCGGGCCGGACCACGGTGGCGTCGGGGTTTCTACTCGGCACCGTGTCCGGATCGGGGACCGCTACCGCGGTCAACGTCGGCGCGGTCACCTGGCCGATCCTGAAGGAGTCGGGATATACCCCCGAACGTGCCGGTGGTGTGCTGGCGGCTGCCGGGGTGGGCGCCCTGCTGTCGCCGCCGACATTGGGTGCGGCCGCCTTCATCGTCGCCGAGTATCTGGAAGTCTCCTACCTGACGGTCCTCGGCTGGGCGATGATCCCGACCATCCTGTACTACCTCGGCATCCTGCTGGCTGTCGAGATCGATGCCCGAAGGTTCGGTATGCGGGCAGCACAGCGCGACGCCGAGTCACCGTGGAAGCTGCTCGGCCGCTTCGGATACCACTTCTCGTCGCTCATCGCGATCGTCGTCCTGCTGGCCGTCGGGATGTCGGCGACGCGGGCCGTTGTGTACGCCACGATCCTGGCTGCGCTGCTGTCCTTCCTCGATCGGCGCCACGCGATGACACCCCGACGGCTGTTCGACGCTCTCAGTGCCGGGGTCCGCGGTGTTCTGCCTGTCGTCGCCGTATGCGCCGCCGCGGGGGTCATCACGGCGATGACGACGAAGACCGGCCTGGGTGCGCAGTTTTCCTCGGTGCTGGTCGGCGGCGTGGACGCGATCACCGACAACCGCACCGTCATGCTGGCGCTGACGGCGGTGTTCGCCGCCGTGGCGTTGGCGGTGCTAGGACTCGCGATACCGGTGACCGCGTCGTTCGTCATCGGGTGGGTCATTATCGGCCCGGCCCTGCTGGTCCTGGACGTCCCGGCCCCCGCCGCCGCCATGTTCGTCTTCTACTACTCGGTGCTTTCCGAGGTCACCCCGCCTACGGCGCTGGCTGCCGTCGGCGCGTCCGCGGTCACCGGCGGCCAGGCGATCCCGACCATGTGGCAGACGCTGCGCTATGCCGCGCCCGCGTTTCTCGTGCCGATCGTGTTCGTGCTGACCGGTCCCGGTGAGTACCTGTTGGGCCGTGGGCCGGTGATCGGCGTGGTCTGGGCTTCGGCAGCTGCGTGCATGGGGATCGTGGCGCTATCCTTTGCCATCGGTGGGTGGGCACTCGGTATCGGCGCCATGGGTCCGCTTGCTCGAATTCTCACCGCGATCGCGGCCATGCTCTTGCTATTCCTCGATCCCGCTACCATCGCGGCGGGCCTGGTGTGTCTGCTTGGTGCAGTCGTGTTGACCATCATCGAAAAAAGGAGAAGGACATGAGGAGCGCGGGCAGGGTCTTCACGGCGCTGATGCTGGCAGGCATCGCGGCGACCGGCTGCGGTGGCAGGCAGGACGCACCCAATGCCGACTCGGGAGGCGAGGTCACCTGCGAGGTCGGCGCCGACACGCGGGTGACCATCGCGACCGGTAACGCGACCGGCGTGTATTTCTCGCTCGGAAACGCCTATGCAGAGCAGATTTCAGCCGCGACGGTCGGCAAGGTGAAGGCAACGGCCGCCGAAACCGGAGCATCGGTGCAGAACATCCAGCAACTGGTCGACGGGCGCTATCAGGTGGCATTCTCACTCGCCGACACCGCGGCCGATGCAGTTGAGGGCAAGGGCAGCTTCGATGGCAACGATCAACCTGTCCAGGCTCTTTCACGGATATACCCCAACTACACCCAAGTGATCGTCAAGGTCGACAGCGGCATCAGGTCCCTGGCCGACATGCGGGGCAAGCGGGTCTCCACCGGGTCACCCGGGTCGGGCACCGAGGTCATCGCCAACCGTCTGCTCGCCGCGGCCGGCCTCGACCCGGAATCCGATGTCTCCGCCCAGCGGCTGAACCTCACCAAGACAGTGGACGGGATGAAGGACGGCGCGATCGACGCGATGTTCTGGTCCGGTGGGCTGCCGACTCCCGGGATCACCGACCTGTTGACGTCGGCGCGTGACGACGTCGCGTTTCTCGACATCATCCCGCAACTGGCCAAGATGCAGGAGGTGAGCTCGGCCTACGAAGAGGGCGTCATCCCGGCTGACGTCTACGGGTTGCCTGCCGACATCAAGACCATCGTGGTGCCGAACATGCTACTGGTCCGCGACGACCTCGACGCCAACCTGGCCTGTGTGCTCACCAAGATTCTGTTCGAGCGCAAGACGGAGTTGGAGCAGGTGGTCTCCGCGGCCAAGGGGATCAACCTGGACTCCGCGCGCGACACCGATCCGGTGCCGCTGAATCGTGGTGCCGAGCGGGCACTGGATGAATTGAACGCCCCGAAGTAGCAAGCCCCACGGTAACGTTCCCTGCCATGACCGCAGACGCGTTCCCGGTGCCGAGATGAGCGGAGGTCTGTTCGCTCTCCTCGACGATGTCGCAGTGCTGGCGCGGCTGGCCGCGGCCTCGGTCGACGATATCGGTGCGGCCGCCGGGCGCGCGACCGCGAAGGCCGCCGGAGTCGTCATCGACGACACCGCCGTGACGCCGCAATACGTCCACGGCGTCGCCGCCGAACGCGAACTGCCGATCATCAAGCGCATCGCTATCGGATCGCTGCGCAACAAGATCCTCTTCATCCTGCCCGCGGCGCTGCTGCTCAGTCAGTTCGCGCCCTGGCTGCTCACCCCTATTCTCATGCTCGGGGCCACCTACCTCTGCTACGAGGGCGCCGAGAAGGTACTCGGCAAGCTTCGGCGCCACGACGCACACGAACCGCAGGCCCTACCAGTCGCCGTCGTCGGTGCCGACGCCGAGCGTTACATGGTCACCGGAGCCATCCGGACGGACTTCATTCTGTCCGCGGAAATCATGGTGATCGCCCTCAACGAAGTGGCGGACCAATCGTTTCTGCCGCGGTTGATCATCCTGCTGGTGGTCGCCGTCGTCATCACGCTGGCGGTGTACGGCGTTGTCGCCGGCATTGTCAAGATGGATGACATCGGCCTGAGCCTCGCCCAGCGCTCCTCGGGATTCGTCCGGAAAGTCGGCCATGGTCTGGTCGCCGCCATGCCCAAGCTGCTGTCCGGCCTGACGGTCGTCGGTACGGTGGCCATGCTGTGGGTTGGCGGGCACATCCTGCTCGTCGGAACCGACGAACTCGGTTGGCACGCACCCTATGCCCTTGTCCACCACGCCGAGGGATACGTGCACCATGTCGCCGGAATCGGCGGGGTGCTGGCCTGGCTGGTGAACACCGCCGCGTCGGCGGTCATCGGGCTCGTCGTCGGCCTCGTGGTCGTGGCGATCATGCATGTGCTGCCCTTCGGCGGCAAGGACAAGCGTGCCGGACACGCCTCACCCTCTGACGAACAGAGCGGGAAGGCTCATGACTGACGAGTTCGCCCCCTTTCGCCGTAGCGAAGGCGGCATCAGCTTCACCGATGTCGGGCAGGGTCCGGTCACGCTGTTCGTGCACGGGGTCTTCACCAACGGACGGCTCTGGCGAAACTGCGTGCGGCTGCTGTCGGACCACCGCCGGTGTATCAGCGTCGACCTTCCCGGCCATGGACACACCCCGGCTGTGGGGGAACCGTCGGTGTGGGGGTTGGCCGACGCCGTCGGCACCGTCGTCGGCGCACTGGAGTTGAGCGAGATTCATCTGGTCGGCAATGACACCGGCGGCGCGGTTTCTCAGGTCGTGTTGACCCGCGACCCGAAACGGTTCGCGACGTTCGCGCTCACCAATTGCGACACCGAAGGCAATTTTCCGCCACGAGCATTCCTGCCCGCGGTCTGGGCGGCCAAGTCTGGCCTGTTGCGGCTGAGTAAACCCCTGGTGAGAATGCCCAAGGTCGCAAAGCAGTTCTACCGCACCGGTTATCAGAACGTGTCGGCTGTGCCCGACGACGTGATCGTCGACTATCTGGAACCGATCCTGGGCACCGTGGCGGGTGTTCGTTTCATGTCCGCCCTGTTGGCCTCGATGACACCCGAGCAGCTGGCACCGATTCGCCCTCTGCTCCAAGACTGCGAGGTGCCCACCGCCATCGTGTGGGGCACCGGGGACATTTTCTTCCACCGCCACTGGGCCGACTGGCTTGTTGACCTCATCCCCGGGGCGAACGACGTCGTCGAGATTCCCGGAGGGCGGCTGTTCTTCCCGGACGAACGCGCCGGCGAACTTGTCGACGCACTGGAAGCGCACTGGGGCCGCCACGATGCATGAAACTTGCGTCAAATTCGGCCGCCGAGGACGGTAGGCCGGATCAGACTGGGGTGACGGTGTTGCGTCCGGCCTGTTTCGACCGGTACATCGCCGCATCGGCGCGGCTGATCAACGAGGGGACCGACTCGCCGGAAACCGCCAGGGCAGCACCGATACTCAGCGTCGCGCAGATCTCCTTGCCGTCGTGATGAATGGGTTCGGCGGCGCGCTTGCGGATCTTTTCGGCGATGCGCACCATCTCGTCAATGTTGTGGAGGCCGGGCAGGAGAACGAGCATCTCGTCCCCGCCGATCCGGCCCACCGTGTCGCCCTCGCGCACACAGTCGCGGACGCGCCGCGCGAGGGTGCAGAGCACGATGTCGCCGACATTGTGCCCCCAGGCGTCGTTGATGTCCTTGAAACGATCCGCATCGCAGAACAACACACCCAGATGCGCTCCGGAACGGCGGCGGTTCTGGAGAGCGGCTTCCAGACAGGCGATCGTCTCCGCGTGGTTCGTCAACTCGGTGAGGGCGTCGACGCGGGCCAGTTGTTCCAGTTCCTGCTGCTTTTGCAGTAGCGCCTCGTGTTGTTGGCGTAGCTGTTGTTCCTGTTCGTGGCGCCGGGTGACGTCGCGGATCGCTGCCGATATGTAGCGGTCTTGGTCGATGCGCAGCGGGCTCAGGCTGATGTCGACGGGAAATTCTGTGCCATCGCGGCGTAGTCCCCACAAGTTCAGGCCGGTGCCCATTTGCCGCAAGGTCGGTTCAGCCACGTAATCCATGCGGTGAAGGAGATGGTCTTCCCGGAAGCGTTGCGGAAGCAGCATTTCGATCTCACTGCCCACCAACTCTTCCCGCGCGTATCCGAACATCCGGTCGGTTTGGCCGTTGGCGAGCACAATCCGTCCTTCAGGCCCCACGATGACCATGGCATCGGGGGCTGACTCCAATAGGTCGAAGAACAGCGGGTGAGTGCGCTGCTGATCGGCGGTCACATCCTGGATCACGGTGACGAAACCCGTCAGTGAGCCCGTCTGATCACGGATCGCGCTGATTGCCCCGGCGGCCCGGAAATGCTGCCCGCCCCTGCGCACCCGCCAGCCTTCGAACTCGACGCGGTCTGACTGTCGGGCTGCGGCCAAGTCGTTCTCGAGGACGCCGGCAGACCGATCGGTATCGGTGTGAACAATCCCTATCGACCGCCCGAGTACCTCATCGTCGGAGTAGCCCAACAGGTTTCGCGCCCCAGCGCTCCAGTAGACAACCTTGCCCGCTGTGTCGAGTTGGACGATCCCCCGATCGGTTACCGCGTCGATCAGGGCCTCGGCGTGATCCAAGCCGGCGCGAAGGCTGCCCTGCGCGGCCGAGTTATTCACCACGTGGCGATCCGTGCCCTTCTTGCAGCTGATCGGGTCGCTGCAATAGTAGGACACGGCGCCCGCGTCAGCCCAGTTGCAGGCTCCCGACGCGTTGCCCGTCGTGCAGGCCGAGCATCGCCGAGACCACCTCGCAGGTAACCAATCCGTCGTTTTCGGTCAGTTCGTCCACGATTGCGTAACTCGCCGCGATGTTCGCCGAGGTATCGACGATCAGCGTACTCACCGGCACGTGCCGGGCCACTTGCAGGAAGCGATCGCCGTGCGGCCGGCTGGTGCCCAGGTACCCCCACATGCCGCGCAACACGGTTGCCCCGCTTGCGTGTTCGGAATCTTTGAGTCGCTCGATCAACGCTCGGTGGACTGGCTGCCCGTCGATCCGGTTGTCTTCGGAGGTACGCACCGTCAGTTTCTGGAACTGGCTGACGTTCGCCAGGTCGCCGGGGTCGGCGAGCCGCTGGCCGCGGTTCTTACAGACCAGTACCTGGTCGACCGTGAACAACGGATCGGGCAGAATTCCGCGGAGTTCTTCGACCGCCTCGGCCGTCTGCGCGAGGGTGCCGACCCCGGAGATCAGCAACGGCACCTCGGAATTGCTGCCGAAGAACTGCGCCCGACGGCGCTGTCCGCCCACGGTGCCGTCAACGCCGAGGAGCACTTCGGCTGCGGCGAATCCGCGATGGTGCAGCACATCGCAGACCGCCATGTAGCCGGGCCTCCCGGCGATGCGATGCTTGCGGCCCAGATACACCCACAAGCGTACATTCGTGGCTTGCTCGGGCAGAGCGTCCGGCAGGCCGAGGTCCCGCCGCAGGGTGATCACCCCGCGTCTGGTCATGGCCGCCACCGAATCGGTGAGCGCAAGAATCCGGTCCGGGCGGTCGATCGCGTAGAGGGTCACCGGAGCGTTCTCGGCCATGGTCAGCGTACGGTCGCTGAGCGCGACGTTGGAGACACCGAAACCGGCAATACCGCGTAACAGCACGCTGGCCGCGATTTCCCGGTCGTCGAACAGTTCCAGCATCGCTTCGGCCAGGAATCGGTCCGCGGTGCGTTCCCGTTCGGCGAAATAAGCAGTCAGGGTGAGGGTTTCGTCGCTCACAGGCCCGCTCCCACGCTCTGTCCGAGCCACGCCGCGGGCAGCCCCAGCGCGAGGCTCACCACGATGTTGGCTACGGCGGGCCAGTTCTGGCGCTCCTCGGTGAGGCGCTGCGTCTCGAACATCCACGTGGAGAAGGTGGTGTACGACCCGCAGAACGCGGTCCCGGCCAGCATCGCCACGTGCGGGCTGAACACCAAACCTACGACGAAGCCCAGCAACGCCGCGCCGCTGATGTTCACGACCAGGGTGCCGACCGGAAACCGCCCCGATGACCGCTGGGAAACCTCACGGTCCACGATCAAGCGCAGCATCGCGCCGAATCCACCGATGACGAATACGCCTACCCAGACCAGTGCCGTCATCGGCGCACCCGAACCCGGCGCACCATGGCGGTCCCGAGATAGACAAGGAACAGTCCCGCGACGATGCTGACGGCGAGGTAGGCCGTGGCCAGGCCGTAGTGCCCGTGCTCGAGCATTGTGAGGGTCTCGACCTGCATCGTGGAGAACGTCGTGAGTCCGCCGCAGAAACCGGTGCCCAGCAGCGGGCGCCGGTAGCTCGACACCGGTACTCGTTCGAGCAGTCGGGTGACGAACACACCGAGGAGGAAGGCGCCGACGATGTTGGCTGTGAAGGTTGGCCATGGCCACTGGCCGGGATCCGGCGCGGCGAGTTCCTCAAGTCCTGTCCGCGCCAACGCGCCCAGGCCGCCTCCGGCGAACACTGCGGCAAGCTCCCGGCGGTCGTAGGCCATCACGGAATTATGCATGTCCCCGAAATTGCTCCGGGGTTCTTTGCGAGAGGTCGTCGTAGCAGAATCAACCCCATGGTGAATATCCGTGCCGGTCAGTTGGCGCAACCGGAGGACCTCATCGACGTTGCCAAGGTCGTGACGGCGTACTACACGGTGGCTCCGGACCCGGACAACGTCGACGAACAGGTGGCGTTCGGCACGTCGGGACACCGCGGGTCGAGTCTGGATGCGGCGTTCAACGAGGCGCACATTCTGGCCACGACGCAGGCCATCGTGGAGTATCGGTCTGCGCAGGGAACCACGGGCCCGCTGTTCCTCGGCCGCGACACCCACGCGCTGTCGGAGCCGGCCTGGGTGTCCGCGCTGGAGGTGCTGGCCGGCAACGATGTCGTCGCGATGATCGACGCGGCGGACCGCTACACGCCGACACCCGCGGTCAGCCACGCGATCCTGAGCTTCAACCGGGGCCGCGACACCGCGCTCGCCGACGGGATCGTCGTCACTCCCTCGCACAACCCGCCCCGCGATGGCGGTTTCAAGTACAACCCGCCCAACGGTGGTCCGGCCGACAGCGGCGCCACCGGCGCCATCGCCACACGAGCCAACGAGATACTGCGTGACGGCCTGAAGGCGGTCAAGCGGGTGCCGGTGGCCACGGCGCTGGGGACCGCGCAGCGCCACGACTACCTTGATGCCTACGTCGCGGACCTGCCCAACGTCGTCGACATGCACGCGATCAGCGCGCAGGGAATCCGGATCGGGGCCGACCCGCTGGGCGGGGCCAGCGTCGACTATTGGGCCGCCATCGCCGAACGGCACAACCTGGAGCTGACCGTCGTCAACCCGCTCGTGGATGCCACCTGGCGGTTCATGACCCTGGACACCGACGGCAAGATCCGGATGGATTGCAGCTCGCCCAACGCCATGGCCTCGCTCATCTCCAACCGGGATGCGTTTCAGATCGCCACCGGCAACGACGCCGACTCCGACCGCCACGGCATCGTCACCCCCGACGGCGGGCTGATGAACCCGAATCACTACCTCGCGGTGGCGATCGACTACCTGTTCGCCCACCGTCCGCACTGGTCGGCGGGGACTGCGGTCGGCAAGACGGCGGTGAGCTCGTCGATCATCGACCGGGTGGTCGCGGGCCTGGGCCGGCGGCTGGTCGAGGTGCCGGTCGGCTTCAAGTGGTTCGTCGACGGGCTGGTGGGCGGCACCATCGGCTTCGGCGGGGAGGAGAGCGCCGGGGCATCGTTCCTGCGCCGTGACGGCTCGGTGTGGACGACCGACAAGGACGGCATCATCCTGGCACTGTTGGCCTCGGAAATTCTTGCGGTGACCGGCTCGACTCCGTCGCAACGCTATGGGGCGTTGACCGAAAAATACGGTGCCCCAACGTATGCGCGCATCGACGCGCCCGCCGATCGCGAGCAGAAGGCGCGGCTGGCCAAGCTGTCGGCCGCGCAGGTCGGCGCGACGGAACTGGCTGGGGAGCCGATCACCGCCAAGCTGACAACCGCGCCCGGCAACGGTGCGCCGTTGGGTGGTCTCAAGGTGACGACGGAGAACGCCTGGTTCGCTGCACGGCCATCGGGTACCGAGGACGTGTACAAGATTTATGCGGAATCTTTCCGCGGCCCTGAGCATCTCGCCGAGGTTCAGGACGCGGCGCGCGCAGTCGTGGCACAGGTCATCGGTTGAGTTCGGACGCGGAGGACGATAGTCCGGCTGCGCGGGCGCAGGGCAACCAGCGGTTACCGCGCGAGGTGTGGTTGCTGGCCGGCGCCAACGTGGTCGTCGCCTTCGGGTACGGCGTGGTGGCGCCGGTGCTGCCGCAGTACGCACGCCAGTTCGGGGTCAGCATCGGCGCGGCGACGTTCATCATCACCGCGTTCGCGGTAATGCGGTTAGCCGGGGCGCCGCCGGCCGGCTGGCTGGTGCAGCGGATGGGGGAGCGGCGGGTCTACATCAGCGGCCTGCTGATCGTGGCGGTCTCGACGGCGGCCTGCGCGTTCGCGCAGACATTCGGCCAACTCCTGGCGTTCCGGTCGGCCGGCGGCCTGGGGTCGGCGATGTTCACGGTGTCGGCGCTGGGGCTGATGATCCGGATCTCACCGCCAGACGCCCGGGGCCGGGTCGCCGGGCTGTTCTCGTCGGGATTCCTCGTCGGCTCGGTAGGTGGGCCGGTGCTGGGCAGCCTGACCGCCGGCTTCGGGCTCGCGATGCCGTTCATCATCTACGGCGCCGCGCTGCTGATCGCGGTGGCCGTGGTGTTCCTGGGTCTGCGTAACTCCACGTTGGCCGCTCCGGCCGGGGCGGATGAGGATGCCGTGGTCTCGGTGCGCGAGGTGCTGCGCCATCGGGCCTATGTGGCGGCGCTGTTCTCCAACTTCGCCACCGGTTGGGCGGCCTTCGGGCTGCGGTTCGCGCTGGTTCCCCTGTTCGTGGTGGAGGCGCTGGGCCGCGAGCCCGGCATCGCCGGGCTGGCGCTGGCCGCATTCGCCATCGGCAACATCTCGGTCGTCATTCCCAGCGGTTACCTCTCGGACCGGATAGGTCGCCGAAAACTGATGATCGTCGGGCTCGCGGTGTCGGCGGCGTCGACGGTTCTGGTCGGCTTCGCGACGTCGCTACCGGTTTTGCTGGTCATGGGCTACGTCGCGGGTGCGGCCACCGGGATCTTCATCTCGCCGCAGCAGGCAGCGGTGGCCGACGTCATCGGTAACAAGGCCCGCGGCGGGACCGCGGTGGCTACCTTTCAGATGATGGCCGACCTCGGTTCGATCGTCGGCTCACTCGTGGTCGGGCAGGTGGCCCAGCACGCATCCTTCGGGTGGGCCTTCACTGTCAGCGGTGCGATTCTGGCGGTGGCCGCGGTGGGCTGGATCTTCGCCCCCGAGACCCGTCCGCGGGTGTTCCGCGGGCACACCCAGGCGCGTCCGCTGGGTCCCGAAGCCGGCGGCGAAGTGCCGTGACCTGGAGTTTTGAAGGTCAACCATGGGTGGTGTAGCTTCGATTAGCACAACTTCACGGGGCTATGGCGCAGCTGGTAGCGCACCACACTGGCAGTGTGGGGGTCAGGGGTTCGAGTCCCCTTAGCTCCACCGTTTGACCTGCGGAAACGCCCCAATTTTCGCCCCGTCATCATCCACGTCATCACAGATCGGGCTTATGCATGGTCACGTGGAACCCTAAACCGAGAAGGCCTCTCCCCATATCGACGGGCTGACCGCTGCCGTCGCCGCCGGGACACTCAAGGCCAACCCGTGCGACGGTGAGGCCTCCGCGCTCAAGCCGGCCGCGATCGACGTGAAGGCCGGGGCGGTGCGGATCACCAAGGCGTGGAAGACCGGGGCTGGCGGTTACACGTTGGGTGTCCCGAAAACCAAGAAGTCGGTGCGCACCATCAACGTCCCCACCCGTGTCCTTGCCCAGCTCGACCTGAGGGGCGAGTGGGTGTTCACCAACTCCGGTCGCGGCAAAGGCCGGTTCGCCGACGGGCAGGTCCGCCCCGACGACAGCCCGGTGCGTATCCACTCGTTTCAGCCTGGCGTGTGGCGGCCTGCCGTCGCTCGCGCCAAAGTCGCCGGGCTCACCAAAACGCCTCGTGTTCACGACCTGAGGCACACGTGCGCGTCTTGGCTGATGCAGGCCGGGCGTCCACTGCCCTCGGTGCAGGCCCACATGGGCCACGGAATCCGTCCAAACCACCTCCGACATCTACGGGCACCTCGACCGCTGGGCGCGCTTATTGCGTTGCGGCCCCTTTTTGTTAACTGATCTTCTGGATGTCCGCCAGTGCGGCGGCGAGCTTGTCGCTAGCCACGTCGGCGTCGTACCGCGCCTGGATGTTGAGCCAGTACATATCGGACATGCCAAAGGCGCGGGCGAACCGCAGTGAGGTGTCGGCGGTGATGCCGCGCTTGCCCTTCACGATCTCGTTGATCCGCCGCGGCGGTACACCGATGGTCTTGGCGAGGCGGTACTCGGTGATCCCCATCGGCTTCAGGAACTCTTCGGCCAGAATCTCGCCGGGATGCACGGGTGCTATGTCCATTGCTCTTCCCTTTCAGTTCAGCGGTAGTCGGTTAGTTCGACGTCGTAGGCACCGTCGTCCCATACGAAGCAGATGCGCCACTGGTCATTGACGCGAATGCTGTGCTGCCCTGCGCGATCACCTGACAGGCCCTCCAGTTTGTTGCCGGGTGGGACGCGTAGGTCGTTGATGTTCATGGCGGCGTCGAGCATGACCAGCTTCTTGCGCGTTGCGCGACATAGTTCGGGGCCGCGCTTCTTGACAAATCTGCGGTTCCATATGTCCTCCGTATCGCTATCGGAGAATGACTGGATCATGACACCATAATAACGTATCGCGTTAATAACGCTAAGCGTTAACTCTCGTTTCCCCTCAACCCAGCTCCGTCGGCGCCAACCCGGTCGTGGCCGGTCATCGGTCCTCCCGGTAGCCGAGTTCGCCGAGCAGCGCACGAAGTTTGGTCGCGCAGCCGTGTACGTCGCCGATGATGTCGTAGCCAGTCATCGGTCGAATCGACTGTGGCGGCGTTCATGCCGCGCTCCTGCGGTCGTAGCGGTCGTTGACCAGAGCTGACACTGTGGAGCGCTGCCATAGTCGGCCGCGGGCGGTCCGGTGACCGGTGGCGTTGAGCAGTTTCGCGGTGTCGGTTTGGGTGAGGCCGCACTCGGTGACTAGCCAGCCGGCGAAGCGCTTGAGGGCGCGGCGTCGCTGCGGCCACGCGGCGGTGGTGGACGGCAGCGGTGGGGCGGGACCGAAGTCGGCTTCGATCGAGTTGATGACTTCGGCGGTTGACTCGCCGCAGGGTTGGGCGGTGGCCCCGGCGGGTTCGGTGTTCCCGGTGTGCAGGGCGCGTGCGATGTCGTCGTGCAGGGTGGGCAGTGCGGCGGTGGCGAGTGCGGCGTGGTCGAGGTCGTCGACGGCGCGGACCTCTCGGCGCAGCGCGGCGTCGACCTCGTTGAGCCCGCCCTCGCGGGGGTAGGGCCACAAGGTTTGTCCCAGAAGCAGGTTCAGGCCATGGCGGTGCAGCACCAGGCTCAGGCGTCGGAGGTGTTCCTCGCGGCCGAGGTCTTCCCGCCAGAACGGCACCCAGATGTCGGCGCGTAGCGTCAAGGCGCGGCTCAGCGCGGTGACGACGGCCCCCACCTCGGCGAGGTCGTCGTGGCTGCTGGGTTCGCCGGGTTCGAAGGTATGCACCTCGGCGATGCTGGCCCGCTGTTCGGCGGCCTTGCCGACCAGCATGTCGGTGCGCTGACCACCGGTGTCCTGGTCGCCCAGGACGATGACTCTTCTAGCGGTGTGCCGGGGTGTGGGCATCGGTGATCCCTTCTGCGGGTGCGGTGTCGTTGGGGTGCAGTCGCTGCAATGCGGCGCGAAACGCTGGGTTCGGGTCGGCGTCGGTCAGTGCGGCCTGAACGTCGGTCAGGGCGTCGTTGATGCCGATGCGTTGGCGGCGTGCGCCGTAGAGTGCGGCGATCGCGGGCGTGCGACTGTGCGCCTGAACGCAGTGGATCAGCACGGTGCGCCCCTGGGCGCGCAACTGTTCCACCGCGTGCACGGCGTCGAGCAGCACGTGATCGAGGTGGGGGTTGTTGTCGGGGTCGGCGCGGTCGATCAGCCGTACCTCGATGTGGGGAACGTCGTGGCGGATGTCGGCGGCG
This sequence comes from Actinomycetes bacterium, assembly GCA_022601135.1. Taxonomy (GTDB): domain Bacteria; phylum Actinomycetota; class Actinomycetes; order Mycobacteriales; family Mycobacteriaceae; genus Mycobacterium. The sequence goes on from JAHZJB010000127.1 coordinate 51,120, forward strand.
GCGATCCGGCACAGCGAAACCACCGCATCCACATCGTCGGGGGGCTGGCGAAGTGTGGTGATGCCGCCGAGGACCACGTTGTGATCATACGGGTGGCGCACGGCCGCGCTCGCCGGGATGCCGGGGTAGCCGACATCGAATGGGTCTGCTGTTCCGCGGCGTTCGATCGCCGCGGCGAGGTTCACCAGGTGGTGGGCACCCATGTCGGGCCAGCCGTACAGCAACATCCGCCAGGCCAGCGGCACCGCCGAGGCGCCGTAGGCCGCTCCCAGCAGTGCGCCGGCGATGGCGGCGACGGTGTCGGCGTCACGGCCGCCGCGCACCGCCGCATCCACCGCGTCGTGCAGGTGTCCGGCGCGGAAAGTCCCGGCAACGGCCTCATCTGGCGGGACGGGGGTGGTGGCGATCGCGCACCACGCGGCCTGCAACGCTTCGACCACCCAGCCGTTGCGCCGGAAGTCCGCCGGGTGTGAGGACTCGGCGACCTCAATGCGGTGCGACCACAGCGCCGCCCGGTCGGGATCGAGGTGGCCCAGGCCGACGCGGACGTCGAGTTCGCCGGTGCGCACCGCGTGCGCGATCGCGGTCGACCACAGCACACACGCATCACCGGCATCGGGGTCGTAGTGGGTCAGTTCACTGATCATCCGCGCCGCGGCCACCAAACCGTCGGCGTCCTCCAGGTAGGCCAACGCCACCGGGGCGGTGCGCATCAACGACCCGTTGCCGCCGCTGCGCCCGCTCTGCCGGTGCACCTCGGCGGCCTCGGCGCGCGCGGTGGCCGCCGAGATACCGCGTCGGCCCGCGGCGGTGAGCACCGTCCGGGTCTGGATGCCGACATCTTTGGCGCCCGCAGCCCAATCCAGCCAGCGCGCGGCGATCGCGTCCTGGGCGGACTCGTCACGCAGGTCCGCGCCGGTGGCGGCGACCTCGGCGATCGCGATGGCCATCGCGGTGTCATCGGTCCACTCCCCGGGCTCCCACCCCTGACCGCCGACCATGGCCACCTCACGCTCAGGCCCCAGGGGCGGCCCAAACTCGTACGGCGCCCCCAGCGCGTCGCCGGCAGCCATCCCCAGCAGGACCCCCTCAACACGATCGCTTCGTGAACCCACCGCAACCACCCCTCTCCGCTCGCCCTCTTTAACGCAATAATAGCGCTAAAGACATATTTAGCGCAATCAGCGCGCTAATCATGTCCGCTTGGGGATAGGATAACGGCCATGACCGACAAAACTTTCCGTGATTCGTCGGGCAAGACCCTGGCCGACTACCCGCGGCCGTCGGTGGCTGTGGACACCGCGCTGCTGACACCTGACCCCGAGCACGGCCTGCTGGTCCTACAAGTCAAACGCGCCAACACCTCAGGGTGGGGGCTGCCGGGCACCTTCCTGCACCGCAGAGAACGACTGGCCGACGCGGTACGGCGCTGCCTGCGAGACAAAGCAGGCGTGCGCGGCGTCGACCCGCACCAGTGGCGGGTATTCGACGACCCCGACCGCGACGACCGCGGCTGGGTGCTCTCGGTGGCCCACTGGGCCGTCCTACCCCAAGACCGACTGGATTCGCGGCTGGCCGACCAGACCCGCCTGGTGCCGGTCGACAAACCCGGGCGGCTCATCTATGACCACCGGCTCATCATCGACGCCGCCGTCGAAGAAGTTCGCGAGGGCTACCGAACCCATCCCGACCCCGAACACCTCCTTGGGGAGACGTTCACCATCCGCGAGCTGCGCCTGCTGCACCAGATGATCGCCGGGCACAGACTCGACCGCGACGGGTTCCGCCGCGACATGCACGACAAGCTGAAACCGACCGGCGCCCTGTCGGTCGGCACCCGCGGCAGACCCGCCGAACTGTTCACCCGCATCCGGTCAGACTGACCGCGCTAGGCGTTCAACCACGACCGGGACCTCCACCACAGCAGTCGCCCGGTTGTCGGACACACCGGCTACCCTGGAAAGCGCTCACGAGCGGACGGCAGTTCGGGTACTTGGCCCGCCGTCCCGGCAACCGCGCCCCACCGCACGGTGCCCCAGGGGAAGAGCCGGCACGCCAGAGCGTGCAAGCGGTGAACGCCCGACGGCGGCGTCGCCAGAAACGGCGAATGATGAACGACTACACACCCACCCCGGCCGATGCCGCCCTTCGCCAGGCGAGGTGCCTGCCGTGACCGATGAAGAGATCCTGATCAAGTGGCGTGCCCGCTATCCCGACATCCAACTCAGCGCCGCTCGCAAGCTGGAAGGTGGCGAGCGGCGATGGGCTCACCTGCAAATGAACGAAGCGGATCAAGGCGGCAAGAGGTCAACGAGGCGATCCGCGCGCGAACCGGCGTGCGGCGCGTCGCGCTCGGGGGCGACAGCTTCATGAACGGCATCGGGATGCGCCTCAACGCGCCCCCGGGCGTCGCCGCCACCTGAGCGGCTTGCGGTCCCCGGAGGTAGCAGTGATGACCGAACTGGACGTGGCTTTGCTTCGTCGGCTGGCCGCCGAGCTGGGCTACTGGCCCGCAACCACCCGGCCGGAGGACATCGAGCGCCACCGGCGACTCAACGAAGCGCTCGATGCGGCACTAGACCTCGGCAAGACCGCCAAGAAGTTCGCCCACCTACACCGACAGTCCGCAATCCGGGCGCGGGCAGGAACCGCAGCACACGGCTGAATGGACACCAGGCGTCTTCCGAGGAAGTAGCGTGATGTCGCGCGCGTGTGTTGATGGGAGCTTGCCCTGGCGATGCCGCCGGCATTGCAGTTGCTAAGGCACGGATACTCTGCCCCAACGACGAGCCGTCATGAGTTGAACCTCTTGATATGTGCGGTAACCCGGTCGATGAGGCCATCGGGCAGGTCGATAGCCAGGGTGACGTCGTCAAGTGCGATCATCGTGTCCGGGTTGGTGTAGGGCAACAGGTCCTGAGCCTCGCCGATGCGTGCGCACAGCGTCTCGATGAACTGCTCGTAGCCGACCAGCGGGCACAGGGTAAAAGCGCCCATGTCTTGGACGAAGGACAGGGCTTCCGCGTGGACCGGAGTCTGCAGGCACGCTTCGGCCTTCTGCAGCAGCGCTTCGTAATAGCCCATCAGCCGGTCGGCGACGTTGACGATCGCGTCGGCGTCGGCGCTGTCTTCTCCCCTGCGATCGCCGAAAGCACCGTTGAACGCCGGGCTGAGCATGAACTGCTCAAGCTGAGCGACAATGTCGGCGATGTCGTTCATCGCTTCGTAGGCCACCCAGGAGTAAGCCTGACCGCTCAGGGGCGAGATCGCGGGCCGGGGCTGATATCCCGAGGAGCAGGTGCGAAGCCGCTCTTGGACCGCGTTTCGGCGTTGCAGCACAACCGAGGCGAACACCGCCCACGGCCAAAAGGGAGGTTTGTCAGCGATCAGACGCTTCAGTGCCTCGTCGGTGGTTGCAACGTGAGCGATCATGGAGACCTTCTCAACCGGGGGAAGGACACGTTTGGGCGTCGGGTCAATGGGCCGGGCCATCCCCTCGGCTCGTGATCGAAAGTCCGTCGGCCATGGCCAAGGCTCGTCAGCCCCCTCGATCTGCTTGGCTGAGTACAGCTTCCAGCCCCCGCCGACCAGTGCGGCGCCGACGACCCCCAGCAACCAGGACCCGTTGGTCAGGCCGACGATCAGCAACAGGACTCCCGCAATCATCATCAGCTGAGCCCGCCCACTCATCTGTTGAAGAGTTCTGGCACCAGACATCGACGCTCCTTGTCGTCCACATGGTCGAAGCGAGGCTATCCCCGACCTCCGACAGACAGCCGACGTCTGAAGGCAGCCAGAAACGACGATGCCAGCGCCTCGTTGGCAGATGGGCACAATAAGAAACCGACCGGATAATTTGCCAGCCCGGGGAACATACCGATATTCGAGCAGTCGTGTTGGTGGGACTTCGTCAACAGTTGGCTAGTCCCAAATGATCTCGGCTGAAAGGACGAGTCGCTCGCCACCGCATTTCGGACATGACTCACGGTCCCATCGAGGGGAGTCCGCCCCGCACTTTGGGCAGGGATACCTGGTCTTCCCCGTCGTCTCGGGCCCGATGCGGCCGCCGGCAGCGACGTTGATTCCCGTGTCGGCTTGGGCGAGGCCGTGCTCGCTGCAGACGATCGGGGTCACGACCGCGCCGCTGAAGCCGAAGCTCCAGTCTTCGGTTGCACTGAACTGGTAGCCACAGTGCGCGCAACGGTATTCGGCTGCCGTGCCCATGGTGGATCTCCTATCTCTGCGGCTCTCTTCGACCAGCCGATGCAACTTCCGGGTTTCCTCTGACGCACTCACGTGCAGTTGATCACGGTTGGCGCCCAACCTATCTCGCCGCGCTTGGCAGTCGGCGTGACTCCTGAACAGGCGTGTAGTTCCCCTGAGGGCCGAAAGTGCCGGGCACGCCGGGCGTCAGGGTGAAGCCCGGCGTGAATCCCGGAACGCCTGGGCGCTCCGAGCACACGCTGTAGACGGTGTACGTCACGAAGGGGCACCCTGGATACGGTTGGGCTTGGGCAGCGGCGATCCCGGTAACGCATGCCACCAACCCCACGGTGCAGATGAGCAGCAACCTCGACACTGTCGAACCTCCCTGTCGAATCCGGCGGCCTGCTTCGGCGCCGTGTGCCCGCATCGTATGGCCCGAGTCCGACATCGATCCGCAATGATCCTGGCGGAAGATGCCCCCGGCTGGGCTGGGGTACCAGCCGCAGATCGGCAGCGGCGAGGGATCTCTATTGCGCAGATCGCGGTTGCTGTTCGGGGCCCACGTTGTCCGCATCCCACGCCAGTCAACTGCCCAAGGGTTCGAGCAGCTGTCCCTATACTGATCGATAGTGAGCGTACGTACGTTCTAGCGTGTACGCTGGTTTTGTGAATCTGACGGAATGGGCGCGATCGCAGGGTGTTCATCCGCAGACGGCGTACCGGTGGTTTCGAGAGGGGACGTTGCCGGTTCCGGCGGTTCGGGTTAACGAGCGCACGGTGCTGGTGTCACCGGATGTGCCCGCGGGATCGACTTCGCCGTCTGCGTTTGGGTTGTATGCGCGGGTGTCATCTCATGATCAGAAATCGGATCTGGATCGTCAGGTGGCTCGTTTGACGAGTTGGGCGGCTGATGCGGGTGGGACTGTGGTGCGGGTGGAGGCCGAGGTCGGATCGGGGATGAATGGATCGCGGGCGAAGATTAGGCGGATGCTGGCTGATCCGAAGGTGACAGCTGTGGTGGTCGAGCACCGGGATCGTTTGGGGCGGATGAACACTGAGCTGGTGGAGGCGGCGTTGTCGGCGCATGGCCGGCGGCTGGTGGTGCTCGATGACGGTGAGGTTGATGACGATCTGGTGCGCGACATGGTGGAGGTTCTGACGTCGTTTTGTGCCCGTCTCTACGGCCGGCGTAGCGCCCGAAACCGGGCTTTGAAGGCGGTTGGTTGCGCGCAGCGCGATATTGGTCCGAAAGAAGTTGTCGGTGCCCGGGTGGATGATGACCGTCATGGGTAAGGCCGCAGAGAAGGTGCAGCGTGTCACGCTGTCAACGCTTAAACAGCGGGGCTGGACTGATGGGGCAGTCAAACAGTTCCTCGGCGAACCTGACACATTGGCGCCGAATCCGAATTACCGCAGCGGGCCGAAGATGCGTCTGTACAACCTGGAGCGAGTAGAGGCCGCTGAGGTGAGCCAGCGGTGGCAAGACTGGCGTGAGGCGACCAGGGCGCGGCGGGAGAATGCCTCGGCGCGTCAGACCGAGCGGATGAACACTGCGCGCACGAGCCTGATCGCCGAGCTCAACGCGGTGCAGATCAGCATGCCGCGGTTGTCAAAGGACAAGCTATGGCGTGTTGCGGTCGATAACCGCAACGCCCAGGCGGAATCCCATGCCGCTGAACGTGGCCGCTATGAGAGTCATTCGGCGGCAGTAGATTCTGTTGATTCGGCGGCACTGCAGCGGTGGGCGGTGAACTATCTGCGCCATGTTGAGACTGACTACGACTGGCTGTTGGACAGTGTCGCGGGCCGGGTGGGTGTCGCCCAAGCGCGGCGACTCATCCGTGAGCGAGTGTTACGCGCGATCGCAGACCAGTACCCATACCTGGCCGGCGAGTGCGCCCGTCAGGAAAGCGACCGTTAATGAGCCTTCGCTGTATCGCTGAGCCGTTCGTGGCGGCGGCCCCTTCGGGTGCGCGGGTGCGGACCCGGTTACGGGTGGGTGCAGATGACGCGGCGGTGTTGTTCGAGGTGGGAGAGTTCCTCGGGTCTTTGGCGGGCCGTGACTTGACTGCCCGGTGCCGGGAGGGCCGGCTGGGCGCCAAGGGTAAGGCCGAGTCCCGCAAGGTGCGGAAGCGCGCTCTGACCGCGGAATCGTCGTCGCGGTGGGCGGGCGCGATCACCCGCACCTCCGAGGATCAGTACCGGCTTGCCGTGCAGAACATGTGGGCCGAAAGGGGGTCACTGGCCGCCAGGATAGCCACGATCACTGCCCGACTCGACGCGCCCGCCGGTGGCAAGGCTGGAACCGGTAAGCGGGCTGTGCGTGGATACGCCTCTAAAGCTGAACGGCACGCCAAGACGATCCGGCTGCAAGCACTGACCGCCCGCATGGCTGCGGTGGAGGCTGACCTGGCCGCCGGCGCGGTGCATGTGGTCCGCGGCGGGAAAGCGTTGCTGCATACAAGGAATAACCTCATCCCCGCCAGACTGACCCCTGACCAATGGCGGACGCAGTGGACCGCCCGGCGCCTGTTTTTCACCGCCGACGGGGAGAAGGACAAGGCATGGGGCAACGAAACGATCCGCTGGAACCCCAACCAGGGATGGCTCGACATCCGGTTGCCCACCGCTTTGGGGCACCTAGCCAACCGGCCCAACTGCCGTTACCGGCTGGCCTGCCCGGTCGAGTTCACCTACCGCGGCGATGAGGTAGCCGCCCAGGCCCAGACCGGGTCAGTCCGCTACGACATTTCCTTGGATCCCGACTCTGGCCGCTGGTACCTCGACGCCAGCTGGCGCATGCCCGATCAGGTCACACCCGAGGTTGAGCAGTTGCGGCAACACCCGGTCGTATCAGTCGACGTCAACGACGGTCACCTCGCCATCAGCGCTGTCTCAGCCGACGGCAACATCCTCGGCAAGCCCCGCACCATCGCCGTTAATCTCGCCGGGCTGCCCACCACCACCC
>JAHZJB010000128.1 GCA_022601135.1 Actinomycetes bacterium
GCGTGCCGTAAAGTAGAACACGTTCCAGTTTGGAACCGCGTCTCGGCTGAACCAGGAGCGACCATGCATACTTCCCTGTGCGACCAGCTCGGCATCGAGTTCCCGATCTTCGCGTTCACCCACTGCCGCGATGTGGTGGTTGCGGTGAGCAAGGCCGGCGGCTTCGGTGTGCTCGGTGCGGTGGGATTCACCCCTGAGCAACTCGAGATCGAGCTGAATTGGATAGACGAACACATCGGTGATCACACCTATGGCGTCGACATCGTCATCCCGAACAAATACGAAGGCATGGGCTCGAAGTTGTCCGCCGACGAGTTGTCGAAGATGTTGGTCGACATGGTGCCGCAGGAGCATCTCGACTTCGCCCGCAAGATCCTCACCGACCATGGCGTCCCCCTCACGGCCGAGGACAACGAGAGCACGCTCCAACTGCTGGGCTGGACCGAGGCCACCGCGACGCCCCAGGTCGAAGTCGCGCTACAGCATCCGAAGATGACGCTGATCGCCAACGCGCTCGGCACCCCGCCTACCGAGATGATCGAGCGCATCCATGCCGAGGGCCGCTCGGTCGCCGCGCTGTGCGGGTCACCGAGCCAGGCACGAAAACACGCGGACGCCGGCGTCGACATCATCGTCGCGCAGGGCGGTGAGGCCGGCGGCCACTGTGGTGAAGTGGGGTCCATCGTGCTGTGGCCACAGGTGGTCAAGGAGGTGTCTCCGATCCCGGTGTTGGCGGCGGGTGGCATCGGCAGCGGCCAGCAGATCGCCGCGGCGCTGGCGCTCGGCACCCAAGGCGCGTGGACCGGCTCGCAGTGGCTGATGGTCGAAGAGGCCCAGAACACCGCGGTTCAGCAGGCGGCCTACGTGAAGGCGGACAGCCGCGACACGGTCCGGAGTCGTTCGTTCACCGGAAAACCGGCCCGGGTGCTGCGTAACGACTGGACCGATGCGTGGGAGGACCCGGACAACCCGCAACCGCTCGGGATGCCCCTGCAGTTCATGGTCTCCGGGCTTGCGGTGGCTGCCACGAACAAGTACCCCGACCAGACCGTCGACGTAGCGTTTAACCCGGTCGGTCAGGTCGTCGGTCAGTTCACGAAAGTGGAGAAGGCCTCCGCGGTGATTCAACGCTGGGTGCAGGAGTATCTGGAGGCCACCGGTACCCTCAACGACCTCAATGAGGCTGCTGGCGGGTGAATTCGCTGCTTGTGGTCCAGCCCCCGAGAAAGCAGACAGCGCGATGACTGAGCAACTGACCGACTGGCAGCCCACCGCCTGCATCCTGTGCGAGTGCAACTGCGGCATCGTTGTGCAGGTCGAGGGCCGCACACTGGCACGCATCCGCGGTGACAGGAACCATCCCGCCTCGCGCGGGTATACCTGCAACAAGGCGCTGCGCCTGGATCACTACCAGAACGACCCCAATCGACTGACCACACCCATGCGGCGCCGTCCGGACGGCACCTTCGAAGAAGTCGACTGGGATACCGCGATCACCGAGATCGCGGCGGGCTTCCGGGCGATCGCCGATACCCACGGCGGCGAGACGATCATGTATTACGGCGGCGGCGGGCAGGGAAATCATCTCGGCGGCGCCTACAGTGGGGCGTTCCTCAAGGCGCTCGGATCCCACTACCGCTCCAACGCGCTGGCTCAGGAGAAGACCGGGGAGCACTGGGTCGACGCCCACTTCTACGGGAACCACACGCGCGGTGAATTCGAGCACTCCGAGGTCTCGGTGTTCATCGGGAAGAACCCGTGGATGTCGCAAAGCTTTCCGCGGGCCCGGGTGGTGCTGCACGAGATCGCCAAGGATCCGGCCCGATCAATGATCGTGATCGATCCCGTCGTCACCGACACCGCGAAGATGGCCGACTTCCATCTGCGGGTCCGGCCGGGAACTGATGCATGGTGCCTGGCGGCCCTGGCCGCGGTGCTGGTTCAGGAGAATCTGTGCGACGAGGCGTTTCTCGCTCAGCACGTCAGCGGCGCGGAGCCGATACGTAAGGTTCTCGCCGAGGTGCCGATCGGTGATTACGCACAGCGCTGCGGCGTCGCGGCGCACCTGCTGCGCTCTGCGGCGCGCCGCATCGGCGCGGCGGACAGCGTCGCGGTGTTCGAGGATCTCGGCGTCCAGCAGTCCCCCAACAGCACCCTGTGCTCGTATCTGAACAAGCTGTTGTGGATCCTGACCGGCAACTTCGCCAAACGTGGTGGCCAGCATCTGCATTCGTCCTTCGCGCCGCTGTTCCGGCAGGGCGGTGTGGGCCGGACACCGGTGACGGGCGCCCCGATCATCGGCGGTCTGATGCCCAGCAACGTGGTGCCCGAGGAGATCCTGACCGACCACCCCGCCCGGTTCCGCGGGATGATCGTGGAGTCCAGCAACCCGGCACACTCGATCGCCGACTCCGCGACGGTAAGCCGGGCACTCGCGGAGCTGGAATTGCTCGTGGTCATCGACGTGGCGATGACGGAAACGGCCCGGCTGGCGCACTATGTGCTGCCCGCGGCGACGCAGTACGAGAAGGCCGAGGCGACTTTTTTCAACCTGGAGTTTCCGCACAACACGTTCCACCTGCGACATCGCTTGATGGAACCGCTATCGGGCACCCTGCCCGAGCCCGAGATCTGGGCGCGCCTCATGCGTGCGCTCGGCGTCGTTGACGAGACTGAATTGGCCCCGCTGCGTCGTGCCGCGGAGGCGGGTCTCACCACATTTACCGAGGCGTTCTTTGCGGCGGCCGCCGCCAATCCCGGATTGGGTAAGGTGCTGCCGTTTGTGCTGTACGAGACGCTGGGGCCGACGTTGCCCGAGGGTCTTTCCGGGGCGGCAGCGTTGTGGGGTCTGGCCCAGAAGGTGGCGATGACCTACCCGGAGGCGGTCAGCCGGGCAGGGCACGCGGACGGCAACGCGTTGTTCGACGCCATCCTCAACGGCCGTTCAGGGGTGACGTTCACGGTGCATGACTACGAGGACGACTTCGCGTTGATCTCGCATCCGGACCGCAAAATCGCTCTGGAGTTGCCGGAACTGCTGGCGGAGGTCCGGGCGCTGGCCGATGCGGCGGTTGGACTGACTACACCGGAGTTTCCGATCGTGCTGTCGGCCGGCGAGCGCCGTGCCTTCACCGCGAACGACATCATGCGTAACCCCGCGTGGCGCAAGCGCGACGTCGACGGATCGCTGCGGGTGAGCGTTGAGGACGCTGATGCACTGGGCCTCACCGACGGCGGTCGTGCGCGAATCACCACCGCGGCCGGTGCTGCAGAGGCAACGGTGGAGATCAGCGACGCAATGCTGCCCGGCCACGCGTCGCTACCCAACGGGTACGGTCTCGATTTCATCGACGATGACGGCAGAGAGCTGATTCCCGGTGTAGCGCCGAATTCCCTCACATCGACCGGCTGGCGCGACGCCTATGCTGGAACGCCCTGGCACAAACATGTCCCCGCCCGCATCGAACCAGCGTCGCTGGCCGCGGGGGCCCGCTAACTACGGCGCGGGCTGCGGTGCGCCCGCCGGCGGTGCTTCGGTCAGCGGTGCGCCCGCCGGCGGTGCCTCCGACAGCGGTGCGCCCGCCGGCGGCGCCTCGGGCA
>JAHZJB010000129.1 GCA_022601135.1 Actinomycetes bacterium
GGTCACATCCCCCGTCGCTGCGCTCGCCCCGGTCACATCCCCCGTCGCTGCGCTCGCCCCGGTCACATCCCCCGTCGCTGCGCTCGCCCCGGTCACATCCCCCGTCGCTGCGCTCGCCCCGGTCACCGCGCGCCAGGCGGCGTGTGCCACGGCGGTCCGCGCGACCACCAGGTCGGCGCGCATTCCGTCGACGTCGAAAGCCGCACACAGCGCCGCAATCCGGCGTAGCTCCCTGTCGGGCAGAACCACATCGGGCAACAACTGCCGGGCCGCGGCAATGCGGAAAGCCAGTTCGGCATCGGTGTCGGCATATCGCTGCGCGAAACCCGTCGGATCGGCCTCGTACGCGAGGCGGGAACGGATCACCTCCGCGCGGACCTCAATATCGCGGGATGCCCGTACTTCGACGGTCAGCCCGAACCGGTCGAGCAACTGCGGACGCAATTCGCCCTCCTCGGGGTTCATGGTGCCGATCAGCACAAACCGAGCGTCGTGGCTGTGCGACACACCGTCGCGCTCAATGTGCACCCGTCCCATCGCGGCAGCATCAAGCAGGACGTCGACCACATGGTCGTGCAGGAGATTGACCTCGTCGACGTACAACACCCCACCGTGAGCCCGCGCCAGCAGCCCTGGGGAGAACGCGTGCTCGCCGTCTCGCAACACTTTCTGCAGATCGAGCGACCCCACCACCCGGTCCTCGGTGGCACCGATGGGTAGCTCTACCAGCTGCCCACCGCCGCCTTCGGACGACTTGAAGGCCTCGACGAGCACCCGCGACAGACCGCGAACCGCGGTCGACTTGGCGGTGCCCTTCTCACCCCGGATCAGCACGCCCCCGATATCGGGTCGCACCGCGCACAGCACAAGCGCCAGCCGCAAGCGGTCGTGGCCCACCACCGCGCTGAACGGATAGATCACTGGGGAACGATTGGGCGAGGGTTGGGCCCCGGTCACAGCTTCACCATCGGAGTATCCGAGGTTCGGGCGGACACCGTCATCCGCTCGCAGCGGTCACAGAGTGCTCACTGCCCGCGATCGAACCAGCGCCGCTCGTAGCGGGGGCGGCACTGGCCGGTTCATCGAGCTTGAGCACCTTGCTGCCATGCGCCCATACTTTCTCGAAAAGCGCGGGGTCGTCGGACAAGTCGATGCCCATGGACGGGACCATCTCCTTGAGTTTGGGCACCCAGCCCGGATAGCGGTCCGGGAAGCACCGCTGCATGACGTCGAACATCGCCGGCACCGCGGTCGATGCGCCCGGCGACGCCCCCAGCAGGCCGGCGATGCTGCCGTCGGCGGCAGAAAGAACGGTCGTGCCGAACTCGAGCACGCCGCCCTTGCGCCTGTCCTTCCGGATCACCTGGACGCGCTGTCCCGCAACGTCGAGTTCCCAATCGGAATCGGCTGCGCTGGGGGCGAATTCACGAAGGGCATCCACTCGAGCGCCTTCGCTCAGCAACAGCTGGCCGATCAGATACTTCAGCAGCCCCCCCTCGGTGAGCCCTACCCCTAGCATCGGCACCAGGTTGTTCGGCTTCACTGACAGCGGCAGGTCGGTGATCTTGCCTTGCTTGAGGAACTTCGGGGACCAACCCGCGAACGGACCGAAAAGCAGCCAGGACTTTCCGTTGATCACCCGGGTGTCCAGATGCGGCACCGACATCGGCGGGGCACCCAGCGGCGGCAAGCCGTACACCTTGGCGTGGTGCGCGGCGGTGAGCGCCGGCTTACCGGTGATCAGGAACTCGCCACCCACCGGGAATCCGCCGAAGCCCTTGGCCTCCTTGATGCCCGCCTTCTGCAGCAAGGGCAGCGCATACCCGCCAGCGCCGACGAAAACGAACTTGGCATTGAACTTACGGGTGGTGCCGGTCCGTCGGTTGACGACCTTGACCGTCCACCTGCCGTCGGATTTCTGACTCAGGTCGCGCACCTCGTGGCCGAACAACGTGGCCATCCCCTGTTCGGCACCGAACCCAATCAACTGCCGCGACAGCGAACCGAAGTCGACGTCGGTGCCCTCTTGGGTCCAGTTCAGCGCCACCGGCTCGGAGAAATCGCGATCCTGGGCCATCAGCGGCAACCGACGGCTGAACTCGTCACGATCGTCGATGAACTCCATCGAAGCGAACAGCGGATTGCCGACCAGTGCCTGGTGGCGCCGTTTGAGGTAGTCCGCGTTCTCGGCGCCATGCACGAAGCTGACGTGCGGAATCGGGTTGAGGAAATTCCGCACATCCGGCAGCACCCCGTTTTCCACGGCGTAGGCCCAGAACTGCCGCGAAACCTGAAACTGTTCGTTGACGTGGACCGCCTTGCTGATGTCGATCGAGCCGTCAGCCCGGGCCGGGGTGTAGTTCAACTCGCACAGGGCCGAATGGCCGGTGCCTGCGTTGTTCCACGGGTCGCTGCTCTCGGCGGCCGCCCCGTCGAGGCGTTCCACCAAAGTCATCGACCAGTCGGGCTCCACCAAACGCAGCAGTGCACAGAGCGTGGCACTCATGATGCCCGCCCCTACCAGCAGGACGTCGGTCTTCTCTGGTTCAGACACCTGATCGTTTGTCCTTCGTGGTCGTTGCCCGTTGATCACGGCTTGCCGGTGTTCAGGTTATCCCGAGGCGTTATCCCGACGCGGTCGGATTCGCCGTGCCGGTTCTCGCGCAGGGCTCTGCAGGACGACTCATCGGCATTAGTGTGGCTGTCGTGTCTGGATGGGAGCCCGACGTGCTGCCCGGATATTTCCAGCGCACGTTCGCTCTCGGCCCCGATCCGGACGGCGAAGGCCAACTCGAAGCCACGCTCGTCCGTCGCGGGGTGCCGGATACTTCGGCCCACGGCGCTGTGCTGATGGTGCACGGATTCACCGACTACTTCTTCAACACCGAGCTGGCAGACCGTTTCGCCGCCCGAGGCATCATGTCTTACGCGCTCGACCTGCATAAATGCGGACGCTCCCACCGCGACGGCCAGACCCCGCACTTCACCACCGACCTGACCCGTTACGACGCTGAACTGGAACGGGCCCTGGACGTCATCGCCGCCGATTCCGAGGCCAATGTGCTGGTCTACGGTCACTCGGCCGGTGGACTGGTGGTCGCGCTCTGGCTGGATCGGCGGCGCCGCGCAGCCACCGCCCGCAAGGGCGTGTCCGGGCTGATTCTCAACAGCCCGTGGCTGGACCTACACGGACACCCGCTTCTCCGGACACCCCCCACCTCCGCAGCGATCCGGGCACTGGGTCGGCTCTGCAAGCGGGCGGTGGTACGTCGACCCACCGAAAACGGCTACGGCGCCACCTTGCACCGGGACTACCACGGCGAGTTCGACTACGACCTGACCTGGAAACCGGTCGGGGGCTTTCCCGTCAGGTTCGGCTGGATTCACGCGATCAGACGCGGTCAGGCCAGGCTGCACCGCGGCCTGGACGTCGGTGTCCCGAACCTGGTGCTGCGCTCGGACCGCAGCGTGCGCGACGTCAGCGACCCCGGGCAGATCGAGCAGATCCAGCGTGGGGACGCTGTGCTCGACGTCGCACAGATCGCCCGCTGGGCAGGCTGTATCGGCAACCGAACCACCATCGCGCCGATCGCCGACGCCAAGCATGACGTGTTCCTTTCGGTGGCCGAGCCCCGACAGCAGGCCTTCGCGGAGCTCGACCTCTGGCTGGACTGGTACCTGACCCATAACCTGGTCAACCCTTCCTCACGACCGAAGCACTCCGGGGAAAGCACGGAAAGTGAAAGCTAATGGCTGACTTCGACATCGCCATCATCGGCACCGGCTCGGGCAACTCGATCCTTGACGAGCGCTACACCGACAAGCGAGTGGCCATCTGCGAGAAGGGGGTGTTCGGCGGCACCTGTCTCAACGTCGGGTGCCTGCCGACCAAGATGTTCGTCTATGCCGCTGGAGTGGCTGGGCAGGCACGCGACTCAAGCCGTTTCGGTGTCGACGCGCACGTGGACTCGGTGCGCTGGGCCGACATCGTGTCACGGGTGTTCGGCCGGATCGACCCCCTGGCCAGTGGCGGTGAAGACTACCGACGCTCCTCGCCGAACGTGGAGGTCTTTGCCAGCCACACCCGGTTCGCCGGGTCGTCCCCGGGAGGGGGCTATCGCCTGCGCACCGAGGATGGCGACGAGTTCAGCGCGGACCAAGTGGTGATCGCCACGGGCGCACGCGCTACCGTGCCACCGGCAATCGCCAGCTGCGGAGTCGGCTACCACACCAGCGACACCATCATGCGTATCGCCGATCTGCCCGAACACATCGTCATCGTCGGCGGCGGGTTCGTGGCCGCAGAGTTCGCCCACATCTTCTCCTCCCTGGGGAGCCGGGTGACCATCGTGCTGCGCGGCACCACGCTGCTCAGCCACACCGATGACACTGTCTGCGAACGCTTCACCGATATCGCGGCCAAGAAATGGGAGATCCGGAGTCGCCGTAACATCGTGCGCGGCAGCGGCACTGGGCAGGGCGGCGCGGAAATCACGCTGGAACTCGACGACGGTTCGACTGTGCACTGCGACACCTTGCTGGTCGCCACCGGACGGGTCCCGAACGGAGATCAGATCGACGCCCACCACGCCGGCGTCCAGGTGAACGCCGGCCTCGTCGTCGTCGACGAATTCCAGCGCACCACAGCCAAAGACGTCTTTGCGCTCGGGGACGTCTGCTCGCCGTATCAACTCAAGCATGTCGCCAATCACGAAGCGCGCGTGGTCAAGCACAACCTATTGCAGGATTGGGAGGACACCGCCAGCCTGATGAAGGCCAATCACCGCAACGTGCCGGCGGCAGTGTTCACCGAACCGCAGATCGCTTCGGTAGGGCTGACGGAGAACCAGGCGCGCGCCGCCGGTTACCGCATCCGATCCAAGGTTCAGGACTACAGTGACGTCGGATACGGCTGGGCGATGGAGGATTCCGCCGGTTTCGCCAAGTTGATCCTCGACGAGGACAGCGGAATGCTCCTCGGCGCGCACATCATGGGCCATCAGGCGCCGTCCATCATTCAGCCGGTCATCCAGGCGATGTCCTTCGGCCTGCGGGCACAGGACATGGCGCGGGGACAGTACTGGATTCATCCGGCTCTGCCCGAAGTCATCGAGAACGCACTGCTGGCACTGTGCGGAGAACCTCCGTGGCCACCGCCGCGGCGGCATTGACCGGCGTACCGCCAGCGGGCGCGCGGCTCAGCTGCGAACCCTGAAGCCCCAAGGCAATTCGAGACGGTGCTCGGCCAGCAACGCCTCATCGGCGAGAATCTCGTCGACGACGCCGTCGGCGACCACCATCCCACCGTCCATCACGACCGCGCGGTCGCACAATTGAGCGGCGTAGGGCAAGTCATGGGTCACGATGAGCATGGTTGCTTCCAGTCCCAATAGCGTCTCAGCCAGTTCACGTCTGGCCACCGGATCGAGATTGGCTGAGGGTTCATCGAGAACCAGGATCTGCGGTTCACAGGCCAGCACCGTCGCCAACGCCGCCCGGCGCCGCTGACCCGCCGACAGGTGGCTGGGATTTCGGTCGGCCTGCTCGGTCAGTGAGACGGCGGCCAGAGCCTCCGCGACCCGATCGGCGAGCCGCTGGCCGCGGACGCCGAAATTGGCCGGGCCGAACGCGACGTCCTGGGCGACGGTCGGCATGAACAGCTGGTCGTCGGGGTCCTGGAACACCAGGCCGACACGCTGCCGGATATCGCGCAGGTTATTGCGGTTCACCGAGGTGTCGCCGATGTGCACCGACCCAGAGGTGGCGGTGAGCACCCCGTTGAGATGCAACATCAGGGTGGTCTTGCCGGCACCATTGGGGCCGAGCACGGCAACCCGCTCGCCGGGAGCCACGGCAAGATCAACGCCGTCGAGTGCGACCTGACCGTCGGGGTAGACGTGACGCAGGGCCTCAATCCCTACGGCGGGCACGGTCATCGAGTCACCCATGCCAGTACCGACACCGCTACCGCGGTGAGGGCCGGGATCATCGTCAATATCCACTGGCTCGGCACTGCCCGAGGCGGCGCCCCGATCAGTGCCAGGTCGGGCACGCCCCCATCGAAACCTCTCGAGAGCATCGAGCGGTAGACCCGCTCGCCACGCTCATAGGACCTGAGGAACAACGCGCCGATCCCTGTGGCGATGGCGAAGGCCTGGTGCAGCGCCCGCGGGGAATCTCCCCGAGAGATCCGCGCCATCCGCATCCTCCCGGCCTCGGCGGCGAGTAGATCGATGTACCGGATCATCAACACGAGTACCGATGTCACCATCGCGGGGACGCCCAGTCGGCTCAACGCAGCGGGTAGCTCAGCCGCCGAAGTGGTTGCGGCCAGGGTGAGCGCCGCCGCCACCCCAAGGGTGCCTTTGACGACGATCCCCCACGCGGCATACAGACCCGCCACCGAGAGCTGCATTCCGCCCACCTCGACACGCTCACCACCCTCAGCGAAGGGCAGCAGCAGCGCCAGGACCAGGAACGGCGCCTCGATCAGCATTCGAGGTAGCACCCAGCGCAGCGGGATGCCGGCCAGCCGCCATCCACCCATCACGATCGCCGCATAGACGGCGAAGGGCCAGAACATCTCTCGCGGTGTGGCGACGACGGCCAGAACGAAGACCAACAGGCAGACGATCTTGACCTCGGCCGGCGCCCGGTGGACCGGGGAGTCACCGTGTCGGTACAGCGGGTGGGCTCCGGCCCCCACGGCTAGCGTCGGTCCGACCGGGAACGCGCGATCAACCAGAAACCGCCGCCTGCGACCGCGACCGTGACCAACACACCGATGACACCTGCGAGTCCACCGGCACTTTCGCGTCCGCCCACCGCGTAGCCGGCCAACGGCGATTCCGCAAGGTGGTGTTCGGCGCTCCGCTGCGCGATGCACTCACCGGTCAGCTGCTCGCCGGCGGCGGTTTCGACCACCTCACAGCCGCGCAGCGTCGTCGAGTCCAGGCCATCCGGGCTCGAGGCCGCGAAGTACGAGACCACGCCGGCGATCAGCAGTGTGGTCACCGCAGAGACCACCCAAAACGTCCAACGCCGGGTCATGCCGGAACCTGCACTGAGTGGGGACGCAACAGGTACACCAGGTCGGGTCGGGCCCGCGCCACCGCCATCACGGTGACGGCGGTGATGAGGCCCTCACCGACACCGATGAGTGCGTGCGTGACGAACATGTATCCGGCAACTGAGCCCACAGACGATAGAGATGCGCCGCCGATCGCGTACTCAAGCACGAATCCCATTGCTGCGGCGACTGTTCCGATGAGTCCGGCGAGGAAGGCGATCAATCCGACGATTCGCACGAGCGAACCGTCAGCCCGGCACACTGCCGAGCGCCGTGCCGCCGAATACAGGGCCACCGCAACCCCATAGCCGGCACCCAGCCCGATGATCGCCATATTCACGATGTTCGTCCCCAGCGCGGTGACACCACCGTCGGCGAACAGCAGCGACTGCACCACCAACACGATCGCGATGCACAAGGCGCCGGTGTAGGGACCGACGAGGATGGCAGCGAGCGCGCCGCCTAGCAGGTGGCCGCTCACGCCGGGCAAGATCGGGAAGTTGACCATCTGCATGGCGAAGATGAACGCAGCCACCAGACCCGCGAGCGGAACCGTGCGGTCGTCGAGTTCGGTCCGGGCTTTCCAGCCGCAGACGCCCAACGCGATCAGCGCGATCGCCCCGAACAGCACCGAGGTCGGCGCGTTGACGATGCCGTCGCTCATGTGCATGGCAACGTACTGAATACTCACACCGCGACCCTATTCCGACATGTGGTTATGTGTCCAGCTGATCAGATGAGCAGCTTTCAGCGGTCAGCGGGGCGCGGTCGAACCGGGCGGCTCGGTGTGACGGGCACCGATCCAGTGCAGCAGATCGTGCACGATGTCGTCGTCCAACCGATAGCTGACCGAACGGCCGGCGCGGGTACTTGTCACCCAACCCTGCGCGCGCAGCACCCGAAGAGCCTGTGAAACCGTGTTCTCCGACCGTCCCAGCGCGGCGGCGAGGTCACTGACGCAAATCCCCGGCGCCCGATGCAAGCTCAGCAGAATTTCCAGGCGGTGGGGGTCGGATACCAGGTCGAAGCGTTGAGCCCAGCCGGAGGTGTCCACGTCGGACAGCGCCGACGAGGCTAGTTCGATCACCGACCGATCCTCCACACCGCCAAATGTAGTCCTGCGCGAGCGCTCCCAAAATGCCAGCTGCCCCCGCGTGTCCGCGCACTGACACGCGCGCTCGGGGGACTGGGGGGACTCGGGGGACGCGGGACCCCGGCCTACAGCGGTGTGACGTAGGCAGAGCAGACCCCGCCGTCGACCAAGAACGACGACGCGGTGATGAACGACGCGTCCTCGCTGGCCAGGAAGGCCACCGCGGCCGCGAGCTCCTCCGGTTCGGCGAACCGGCCCAGCGGCACGTGCACCAGCCTGCGGGCGGCGCGTTCGGGATCCTGGGCGAACAGTTCCTTGAGCAGCGGCGTGTTCACCGGCCCCGGGCACAGCGCGTTGACCCGAATGCCCTGGCGGGCGTATTGCACTCCGAGCTCACGCGACATGGCCAGCACACCGCCCTTGGATGCGGTGTAGGAGATCTGCGATGTCGCGGATCCCACCACCGCGACGAACGACGCGGTGTTGATGATCGACCCCTTCTGTTGCGGAACCATATGGCGCAGTGCGGCTTTACAGCACAGGAACACCGACTTGAGGTTGACGTCCTGCACCCGCTGCCAGGCGTCGATTCCGGTGTCCTCGATGAGATCGTCCTCGGGCGGACTGATTCCGGCGTTGTTGAACGCGATGTCGACCCCGCCGTGCACGTCGACGGCCGTGTCGAACAAGTGATCCACCGCGTCCTGATCCGAGACGTCGACCTGGACGAAAGTCACGTTCAGATCGGCGGCGACGGACTTGCCGGTGGCGGAGTCGACGTCCCCGATGACAACGATGGCGCCTTCGGCCTGCATCCGCCTGGCGGTCGCCAGCCCGATCCCGCTGGCACCCCCGGTGATCACCGCGACCTTGCCGGCGAGGCGTTGGTTGAGGTCCATCAGATGGCAACTCCCTGTTCGGCTTCCACTGATATGAACACGTTCTTCGTCTCGGTGAACGACAGTGCGGCATCCGGACCGAGTTCGCGGCCCAGCCCGGACTGTTTGAAGCCACCGAACGGTGTGCTGTAGCGGACTGACGAGTGCGAGTTGACCGACAGATTGCCGGCTTCCACGGCGCGTGACACCCGCAGTGCCCGCGACAGGTTGTCGGTCCAAATCGATCCGGACAGCCCGTATACGGTGTCGTTGGCCAGCGCGATCGCATCGGCTTCGTCCTCGAACGGTAGCACCGTGACGACCGGCCCGAAGATCTCCTCGATGACGGTGCGGTCGCCGCGCTGCGGGGTCAGCACCGTCGGGGGGAACCAGAACCCGGGCCCCTCGGGAGCCGAACCCCGGAACGCAACAGGCGCTCCGTCGGGCACGAAATCCGACACCGACTGCCAATGCGCCCTGGACACCAGTGGACCCATCTCGGTATCACCAGACCGGGGGTCGCCCACCACGACACCCTTCACCGCAGGCTCGAATAGTTCCATGAATCGATCGTAGACGTTGCGCTGCACCAAAATTCGGCTTCGCGCACAGCAGTCCTGCCCGGCGTTGTCGAACACCCCGTACGGCGCGGTGGCAGCCGCCCGCTCCAGGTCGCAGTCGTCGAAGACGATGTTGGCGCTCTTCCCCCCCAGCTCCAGGGTGACCCGTTTCACCCGCTCGGCCGCGCCCGCCATCACCTGCTTGCCCACCTCGGTGGAACCGGTGAAGACGATCTTCCCGATCTCGGAATGACTGACGAACCGTTGCCCGACAACCGACCCCTTGCCGGGCAGCACACCGAGCAGGCCGCGGGGCAGCCCCGCGTCGGCGGCGAGCTCACCGAGCCGGATCGTCGTCAACGGGGTCCACTCGGCGGGCTTGACCAACACGGCATTGCCAGCTGCAAGTGCCGGGGCGAAACCCCAGGAGGCGATGGTCATCGGGAAGTTCCACGGGGTGATGACACCGACGACGCCAAGAGGCTCGTTGAACGTGACGTCCCATCCCCCGGCCACCGGAATCTGTTTGCCGGAGAGTCGTTCCGGTGTCGCAGCGTAGTAGTGGAGAACATCGCGGACATGGCCTGCCTCCCACCGCGCATTCCCGAGCGGATGCCCGGAGTTGGCGACTTCGAGCGCGGCCAGTTCTTCGACATGGGCGTCCACGACCTCGGCGAATGTCCGCAGCGCCGCGGCACGGTCAGCCGGGTCCAATCGGGCCCAGATCCGCTGGGCTGACTTAGCGCGCGCCACCGCGTCGTCCACGGCTGCGACATCGGTCTGCTCGACGGTGCACAACCGTTCTTCAGTCGCGGGGTTGGTTACTTCGCTCGCGGTCAACTGCTGACCTCCTGGGTCTGCCGAGTCTGCTGCGACTTCCGGATCGCGTAGCGATTCGCGGCACTTACCAGGCCCGTGAACAGCCGCAGGTCGTCAAGGCGCTCCTCGGGATGCCACTGCACCGCCACCACCCAGCTATCCGGATAGCGGACCGGATCGATCTCCACGGCCTCGACCACCCCTTCGGCGTCGGACGCGCTGACGATCAGGCCCTCACCCAGCCGATCGATGCCCTGGTGGTGGTAGCACTGGGCCTCGGTGGTGTGCCCGACGAGCGACTCGACCCGAGTGCCGGGCACGGTCACTATCGCCGAGGTGGTGAAGACCGCATTGCCCCGTTGGTGGCGGGCGTGGCCGACGACCTCGGGCAGGTGCTGGTGCAGCGTGCCGCCGAGTGCGACATTGAGCACCTGGGCGCCCCGGCAAATTCCCAGCACTGGGACGCCCCGGCGCAGGGCGTCTCGCAGCAGCGCGAACTCGAAGGCGTCCCGCAGGCGGCTGTCGGCGACGGGCTCGTCGGTCGCCGGGTGACGCACGCTCCGGTAGGTGGCCGGGTCGATGTCACGCCCGCCGGTGATCATGAGACCGTCGATGTCCTCGAGCACCCGCCCGGCGAGGGCTCCGTCGACCGGCTGCGGTGGCAGCAGCACAGCGACCCCGCCCGACCGTGCGACCCCCTCGACGTAGACGGCGGGCAGGAAGCTGGCCCGCACGTCCCACACTCCGGTCTGGGCCGGCTGCAGATAGGTGGTCAGCCCGATCAGCGGTCGGGGCGACCCTTCGGAACTAGAGCCGTTCGAAACCACGCATCCGCTCCCAATCGGTCACCGCGGCGTTGAACGCCCTGAGTTCCACGCGCGCGTTGTTCAGGTAGTGGTCCACGACGTCGTCGCCGAAAGCGCCACGGGCGATCGTCGAGTTGTCGAACAACTCGACGGCTTCGGCGAGCGTCGTCGGCAGCCGGTCGGCACCGCCGGTGTACGCGTTGCCCCGTGACACTTCCGGAAGCTCGAGCCCCTGCTCGATGCCGTGCAGTCCCCCGGCGATCAGCGCGGACACCGCCAGATACTGGTTGACGTCGCCACCGGGGGCGCGACATTCCACCCGCATGCCGTCGCCGTGCCCGACCACCCGCATCGCGCAGGTCCGGTTGTCCATGCCCCAGGCGACGGCGGTCGGCGCGAAGCTCCCTTCGACAAAACGCTTGTAGGAGTTGATGTTCGGTGCGTAGAACAATGTCATCTCGCGCAGCGTGGCAAGCTGGCCGGCCACGAAGCTGCGGAACATCGCGGACATGCCCAGCGCGTCGTCGGAATCTGCGAATACCGCTGATCCGTCCTGTCCGCGCAACGAGATGTGGATGTGACAGCTATTACCTTCACGCTCATCGTATTTCGCCATGAAGGTTAAGCTCTTGAGGTGCTGATCGGCGATCTCCTTGGCGCCGTTTTTGTAGATCGTGTGGTTGTCACACGTGACGCGGGCATGGTCGTAGCGGAAGGCGATTTCCTGCTGACCTCGATTGCACTCCCCCTTGACACCCTCGCAGTACATGCCGGCACCGTCCATGCCCAGCCGGATGTCGCGCAGCAGTGGCTCCATCCGGGTGGAGGCATGCATGGCGTAGTCGACGTTGTAGTCCGTCGCCGGAGTCAGGCCCTGGTAGCCGGCCTGCCAGGCAGCCCGGAAGCTGTCGTCGAACACCATGAACTCCAATTCGGTACCCACGTAGGGCACCAACCCTCGGGCAGCCAGCCGATCGATCTGACGGTTCAGGATGCTGCGAGGAGCCTGCCCGACCGGTCGGCCGTCGGTCCAGGACAGGTCCGCCATCACCATCGCGGTACCGGGCAACCACGGCAGCAGCCGCAGAGTGGTGAAGTCCGGCGTCATCACCATGTCGCCGTAACCGGTCTCCCAGCTGGAGATTGCGTACCCGTCGACGGTGTTCATGTCGACGTCGACGGCCAGCAAATAATTGCAGCATTCCGAGCCATGCTCGGCGACGTCGTCAATGAACAGGCGCGCCGAGACACGCTTACCGGTCAGCCGGCCCTGCATATCGCAGAAGGCGACGATCACGGTGTCGACGTCCCCCGAGGCGACCAGACCCGCTAGATCGGCGCGCGACAGCATGTTCTCTCCTCTTCGCCCTGACTTCTCCACAAACTGCCATGTTCAAAGGTTGGACACCAGACCAATAGGTGAACTGTTGTCCACTCCAGGTGGAGGTTGCCGAAACAGTCGCGCGATGTGTGACGACTATCTCGATTGTGGTCGCCGGCTGCGGTGTCGACTGAGTTCTGCCTGGATACATCGCGGCCGCCGTTGCAGCCGGGTCCGAGGCCCGCACCGCACGGCCAATAGTTCAATCGAGATGGCAGCGACACTGGAGTAGGGTCGAACACGTGTGTGGAGCCACCGGCGAGGTACGTCTCGACGGAAGAACCCCCGATGTCGGCGCCGTCGAATCCATGGCCGCGGCCATGGCCCCCCGGGGGCCGGACACCGCGGGTGTGTGGTCCCAAGGCAGTGTCGCCCTCGGACATCGGCGCCTCAAGATCATCGATCTGTCCGCGGCCGGTTCGCAGCCGATGGTCGACTCGGACCTCGGGTTGTCGGTGGCGTGGAACGGCTGCAT
This sequence comes from Actinomycetes bacterium, assembly GCA_022601135.1. Lineage (GTDB taxonomy): Bacteria > Actinomycetota > Actinomycetes > Mycobacteriales > Mycobacteriaceae > Mycobacterium. The sequence goes on from JAHZJB010000129.1 coordinate 13,082, forward strand.
CTACAACTACGAACAGCTGCGCGACGAACTACGCGGGCACGGTTACCGTTTCTTCTCCCACAGCGATACCGAGGTCCTGCTCAAGGGCTACCACCACTGGGGCGACCGATTCGTCGATCGCCTGCAGGGCATGTTCGCCTTCGCCATCGTCCAGCGGGACAGCGGGCGGGTGCTGCTGGGCCGCGACCGGCTCGGCATCAAGCCGCTCTACATCACCGAGGACTCACACCGCATCCGGTTTGCCTCCACCCTGCCGGCATTGCTGGCCGGCGGCGGCAGGGATAATTCGATCGACACCCGGATCGATCAGGTGGCCCTGCACCACTACTTGACGTTCCACTCGGTCGTGCCCCCGCCGCACACCATTCTGCGCGGCGTCCGCAAGGTCCCGCCCGCCTCGCTCGTGGCGATCGAACCCGACGGCCGGGGTGGCTACCGGAAACCATCCACCACGACCTACTGGGAGCCGGACTTCACGCGCGCCGACGAACGCGCCGTCTGGTCCGAACGGGACTGGGAGGAAGCAGTTCTCGAGGCGCTACGGCTAGCCGTCAAACGGCGGCTCGTCGCCGACGTGCCGGTGGGTTGTCTGCTGTCGGGCGGTGTGGACTCCAGCCTGATCGTCGGACTGCTCGCCGAAGCCGGCCAGAACGGGTTGAAGACGTTCTCGATAGGTTTCGAGTCGGTGGGCGACGTAGCGGGTGACGAGTTCCGCTACTCCGACGTCATCGCCAAGAGGTTCGGTACCGATCACCACCAGATCCGGATCGACACCGAACGCATGCTGCCTGCGCTCGACGGTGCCATCGGCGCGATGAGCGAGCCGATGGTCAGCCACGACTGCGTGGCCTTCTACCTGCTCAGCCAGGAGGTGTCCAAGCACGTCAAAGTCGTGCAGTCCGGACAGGGGGCCGACGAGGTGTTCGCCGGCTACCACTGGTACCCGCCGATGGGCGAGCCGGCCGCGGCCTCCTTGGAGGGTTCGGTGGCCAGCTACCGGGCAGCGTTTTTCGATCGGGACCAATCCGGCTACCGCTCGCTGGTTTCCCCCGGGGTCGCGACACCCGATGACCCCAGCGAGTTCTTCGTCACCGAACACTTCGCCCGCGCGGGCGCACAAACCGGGGTGGACCGGGCGCTGCGACTGGACAGCACCGTGATGCTGGTCGACGACCCGGTCAAGCGCGTCGACAATATGACGATGGCGTGGGGGCTCGAGGGCCGGGTACCGTTCCTCGACCACGAGCTCGTCGAACTGGCCGCAACCTGTCCCCCGCAGTACAAGATTGCCCACGACGGCAAGGGGGTGCTCAAACAGGCTGCCCGCCAGGTGATTCCCGCCGAGGTGATCGACCGGCCCAAGGGCTACTTTCCGGTGCCCGCCCTCACCCATCTGGAGGGCCCCTACCTCGATCTGGTCCGCGACGCGCTGTATGCGCCCGCAGCAAAGGAGCGTGGGCTGTTCCGCCCGGAGGCCGTTGACCGGCTGCTGAACGACCCCAACGGCAAGCTCACCCCGCTTCGGGGTAACGAACTGTGGCAGATCGCACTGCTTGAATTGTGGCTGCAACGGCACGGCATCAGCGGACCGGCCATATGACCGACGGCATGCGACCACGAGGCGTGACCGGGAACCTCGAATCTCAGCCGGATTCCGACCGAAACCACCCGGAGGGCATCACCCTCGCCCTGCACGACGCCTCGCCGCAACACATGGTGGACGCGATGGCCGATGACGTTGTGCTCGAACTCGGTTGGGGCCGGCTTATTTTCGGTCAGACATTCGCGGACCAGGGCAAGCTGGCCGACGTGCTCCGCCAGGAAGGGCATGGCCGCCGCGATATCTGCATTTACGCACGCGAACCCCATGTCCTGGTGGCGAAGGCGCCCGCTGAGCTGTTCATCGATCCGAGCCACACCTATCGGCTGAGGTTCGCCGATACCGAGCCCGCCGGGGCGGCGCTGGCCGGGTTCAGCGTGCGAGAACTGGAGAGCCGCGAGGATGCCGACGAGATAAATCGGGTCTACGTCCGTTGCGGCATGGTGCCGGCGCCCGTCGACGTCATCTGGGACAACCACCGCCATCAGAAGTCCGTCGACTATCTCATCGCCGTCCGCGATACCGACGGCGCCGTGCTGGGCACCGTGACCGGCGTGGATCACCAGGCCCTGTTCGGTGACCCCGAGAATGGATCGAGCCTGTGGACTCTGGCCGTGGACCCTGCCGGGACCCTTCCCGGTGTAGGCGCCGCGCTCACGCAACGCCTCGGCGAGATCTATCGCACGCGCCGGCGCGCCTACATGGATCTGTCTGTGGCACATGACAACAGCGCCGCGATCGCGTTGTACGAGAAGCTGGGTTTCACCCGGGTGCCGGTGATGGCTGTCAAGCGGAAGAACGCCATCAACGAACCGCTGTTCACTCATCCACCCGAGACCGTCGACGACCTCAATCCGTACGCGCGGATCATCGCCGACGAGGCCTTGCGCCGCGGTATCTGGGTTGAAGTGCTTGATGCCGAAGCCGGTGAAATGCGCCTCTCGCACGGCGGGCGCAGCGTCGTCACTCGTGAGGCGTTGTCCGAATACACCTCCGCGGTAGCCATGAGCCGCTGCGACGACAAGCGCCTGACCCGACGCA